>CAVFYD010000031.1:0-23328 GCA_963626615.1 Sphaerochaetaceae bacterium | reverse complement strand
CGCATCTTCAGCTTGGAAGGCTGAGGTAATAGCCATTATACCACAACCGCATGACTGAAAGGATAATACCCAAAACGGCGGAAGATTGTCAACAATATTGAGGAAAATAATCTTACTCAGAAGAGAGTGGGCTCCTCAGGGTTACCGTCATCCCTGTAGAGTTTGAAAGAAAGACGGTGAATGGGGCAGGGGCCGTACTTCTCGATTGCCCTGTAGTGATCCTTCGTCGGATAGCCCTTATGCCTTTCAAAGCCGTACTGCGGCCATTTTTTCCCTGCTTCTGTCATTATGCGGTCACGCTCGCACTTTGCAAGGATGCTTGCCGCCATGATTTCATGTATGAGTGCATCCCCCTTGACGACAGCTTCGACGGGGAACGGGACACTGGGGATTTTATTGCCGTCACAGAGAAGGATGTCGAAAGGATGGGAGGAATATACTTCCTCGGCTGTCTCCTTCATTCCCCGGAGGGATGCGTTGAGGATGTTCATCTCGTCAATTATGCTGTGGCTTATGGCCTTCACAGAGTAGGCAACGGCCTTTTCCTTTATTATCTTCTCGGCTTTCTCCCTTTCCTTTTCCGTAAGCTTCTTGGAGTCATTGAGGATCCCGAAGGGAAAATCATCCGGGAGGATAACGGAAGCGACTACGACGGGACCCGCAAGCGGACCGCGTCCCGCTTCATCCGTTCCGCATATGATATTATTCTCTTTTGTCCAGTCGGAGAAAAGTTCAACTTCCATATTGCCGTCTTTTCCTATATACTCTTCTCGGTATTTTACTAGGAGACAGGATGTTTTTAAAGTCCCTTGAACTCAACGGATTCAAGAGTTTTGCAGATAAGACACATATAGATTTCTCGGACGGAATCACATCGCTTCTGGGGCCGAACGGCTGCGGAAAGTCGAATATCGTGGATTCGATAAAATGGGTACTCGGCGAGCAGTCGACGAAGACGCTGCGTGCCTCCCGTATGGATGACGTCATCTTCAGCGGCACGGAGACCAGGAAGCCCAGTCAGATGGCAGAGGTTACCCTCACCATCGACAACGAGAACCACAGTCTTCCCACCGATGTTCCCGAAATAGTCATAAGACGCCGTCTCTTCCGTAACGGTGAAGGTGAATACTTCATCAACGGCCAGAGATGCCTCTTGAAGAACATCAAGGAACTCTTCATGGATACTGGTGTCGGAAAGAGCGCCTACTCGATTCTCGAGCAGGGAAAGATTGACCAGATACTCTCCAACAAGCCAGAGGACAGAAGATACATCTTCGAGGAAGCCGCCGGGATATCACGATTCAAGGTGAAGTGCACCGAGGCACAGAACAAGATAGCAAAGGCCGAGGAGAACATCACACTTGTCGGCAATACCCTCAGGGAAGTGAAGCGCACATACGAACGCACGAGGAGTCAGGCCGAGAAGGCCCTGAAGTGGGAAGAGCTCAAGGAAAAGGCATTCTACATCGACGTCGACATCAAGCTCTCTCATGTTGACACATACCTCCGTCTCAAGGCGATGAGGGAGGAACAGGAGAAGAATGCGACGGAGAAGGCCTCCCAGCTCAGAGAAAGGCTCGGGGAGTACGACGATGTCATATCATCATCGTCGAACGAACTCTCGCTCTTCCAGGACAGTTCGAAGAATCTCGAGATCGAAATCGGGAAGATGGAGGCAAAGCTCTCATCAATCAGCGAGACGATCGCGGCACTCAAGGAAAACTACAGACAGTACCTCGAGAAGTACGAGTCAAGCGAGAAGAGATGCCGCGATATCGAGGACGAGATAACCCGCATGACGGAGGAGAAGGAAAACGCCGAAAACAGTCTTGAAACCCTTGAGGAAAGATTCGAGGAGAAGAAGAGCCAGATCGAGTATGCCGAAGCATCCCTTCAGAAGAACCGTGAGGAGATAGCATCCCTCAACGAGACCATACACAGAGCCGAGGACAGCAACAGCGAACTTGACGAGACCCTCCGGGCCCTGAGCGAGGAACTCAAGAACGTAATCGAATCACTCATAAAGGAAGTCGATGCCAACACAGGAACGGAGTATTCCGCTCTCCGCCGCGACAACGCCGAGAGGAAGATGCGCGAAAGCCTGGAAGGAATCCTCTCTCTTCTCGACGGAAGAAGGAATTTCATCTCCACGCTCTGTGACGGTGTCGAATACTCGAAGGATATTGCCGGCCGCGACTACGAAAAGATATTCCAGGCTGTGAAGGAAACCGAGGCCTTCTTTGACGAGTACAAGGCTTCGATTCCTCCCGTCATCGACACGATTCTCTCTCCCGAGGGCCTTGTAAGCCGCAAGAGGGGAATAGGGGAAAAGGAATCAAGTGCCAGAGCTCTCATGATTGACAACCGAAAGACAATCGAGAGTGCAAGGGCACAGATAGATAGCCGTGACAGCGACAACGAAGCGCTCCAGAGAACGATAGTTTCACTAAAGGAAGTCATAGGAAGTCTGAAGACTGCCGTCGAGAACCAGAAGGAGAACATCCAGAGGCTTGGCGAGACGATAACAAAGCGCTCCTTCGATCTCGAGGACGAGAGAGACGGTGCCGAGATAGCCCATAAGAGGCTCTACGAAGTCGCCGACAGGATCAACGAGAAGAACGCCGACATAGAGGAGGGAAAGAAGACCCTGGCCGAGCTCAATGCAAAACTCAGGGAAGTGAATGAACTCCTTGGTGAGAAGTTCCGTTCTCTCAGCCAGAAGAGGCAGGAGAAGGAGAAGCTTCTGGAAGAGATAAACTCCTCCGAAAGCAGCGCCCTGGAAGCAAAGATGTACAGGGAGACGTGCGAGAGGGAGATACAGAGCACCTTCACTCAGTTCTTCGAAACCTACGCCAGGAACCTCAACGAGTTCCAGGAGAGGATGCTTCCCGAGATGCCTCAGGAGACAGATCTCAGAAAGCAGCTCGAGGAAGTCAATAATCAGATAAAGGCACTGGGCAACATCAACCATGCCGCAAAGGACGAGTACGACCAGGCAGAGGACCAGTACAAGTTCTACACGAAGCAGCTTGACGACTACAGCAAGGCGAAGAGTGACATGGAGTCGGTACTTGGGGAAATAATGGATAAATCCAGGGAGATGTTCCTCAAGTCGTATAAGGAAATCAGCGATAATTTCCAGGAGATGTTCAAGCGTCTCTTCGGAGGAGGTAAGGCTGAGCTTAGTCTCTCGGAGCCCGATGATGTGCTCTCTAGCGGTATCGAGATACTTGCCCAGCCGCCGGGAAAGAGCATGTCGACTCTCTCCCTTCTCTCGGGAGGAGAGAGGAGCATGACTGCAGTCGCACTCCTCTTCGCGACCTATCAGGTGAAACCATCCCCGTTCTGCATCCTTGACGAGATAGATGCTGCCCTCGACGACAGGAACATCGGCTATTTCCTCGATGTGCTTCAGGACTTTGCACGTGACAGCCAGTTCATCATCATCACACATAACACCCACACCGTCACGGGCGGCAACGCAATGCTGGGTGTCTCTCAGATGGAAGCCGGCGTATCTACAGCGGTAAGCTACCGCATTGCCTCCATCTCAGGCCAGCCGAGAATCCTCAACGACGAGGGAAGTGAAGTGGAATTCGACGAGGAAGGAAGAAAGAAATGACTTCTCTTTCTCATTGACCAACGAGAGTCTAATAATGTATAAAAGACACTTGAGAGAAGTTTTGTGGATTAAGTATGTTTGACAGTATTTCGACTAAGTTTACATCGATAGTAAGGACACTGTCCGGAAAGGGCAAGATCAGCGAAAAGAACATCCGTGATGCCGTTGAGGAAATCAAGGAAGCTCTGCTTGATGCCGATGTCAATCTCCGTGTTGTCAGACGTTTCGTCAATTCCACAATCGAAGAGGCTCTCGGCGAGAAGGTTCTCAATTCCGTTGACCCTGGACAGCAGTTCACAAAGATTGTCTATGACAAGATGGTTGCGCTCCTGGGCTCGAGTGAGGATGAGACGGCTCTCCACCTCAAGGGTAAGGATGCTCTTTCCGTAATCCTCATGATGGGTCTTCAGGGCTCGGGTAAGACAACTGCCTCCCATAAGCTTGCATACAGGTTCAAGAAGGAAGGAAGAAAGGTCATGATGGTAGCAGCCGACCTCGTGCGTCCGGCAGCCATCGAACAGCTCTGCATTCTCGGTGAGAAGGTAGGTGTACCGGTCTTCACGATTCCGGGTGAGAAGAATCCTGTCACAGTCGTCACAAAGGCAATAGACAGGGCGAAGAGGGAGATGTATGACACCCTCATCGTCGATACCTCGGGCCGTATGCATCTTGACGATGCTCTCATGGAGGAAATCCAGAGGATAGCGAAAGCCGCAAATCCTGACGAGAAGCTCTTCGTGGCCGATGCGATGACAGGGCAGAGTGCCGTTGACATTGCGAAGGAATTCGACGGGAAGGTCGGAATAACAGGCGTCATCCTCACAAAGTTCGATTCGGACACCAGAGGCGGTGCCGCGCTCTCTCTCAGAAGTGTCGTCGGTAAGCCCATCAAGTTCATCGGTACGGGTGAGAAGATGGAGGACCTGGAGCAGTTCAGACCGGAGCGTATTGCTTCCCGTATCCTCGGCATGGGCGACATCGTATCGCTTGTGGAGAAGGCTCAGGAAGCCTTCGACCAGAAGGAAGCTGAACGTCTCCAGAGCAAGATGGCGAAGAACACCTTCGACCTCGATGATTACCTCTCGCAGCTCGAGAGCATGAACAAGATGGGGTCGGTAGACAAGCTCATCGAGATGATTCCCGGCGCAAAGGGGCAGATAAGCGAAGACGACTTAAACCTGAAGGAACTCGAAGTCGAGAAGGCCATAATAAAGAGCATGACACGCTTCGAGAGACAGAACTACCGCATAATCGGACCATCGAGGCGCAAGCGAATCGCAAAGGGATCGGGTACGAGCGTCGCGGAAGTCAACAGGCTTCTCAAGAAGTTCGAGAAGAGCAAGCTCATGATGAAGAAGCTTGCCGGAAACAAGAAATTACAGGCTCAGATGATGAAGCAGTTCGGAATGTGAGCCTTCAAGTAGTATAAGGAGAAAAACTGTGAGCACAACAATGAGACTCAAAAGAATGGGAACAAAGAAGAGACCTTACTACAGAATCGTAGTACAGGACAGCAGAATCGCTGCATGTTCCAAGACAATCGACGAAGTCGGAACCTACAAGCCCGTAGAGGCCAACGATCAGATCGTTCTCGACGAGAACAAGGTCAAGGCATGGATTACAAAGGGCGCAGTCGTATCACCGACAGTCAAGTCTCTTCTCAACTCAAAGGGAATTACACTCGACAGAAAGCAGGCTTGAGAGCCTCTGAGGAGTCGAGATGGAAAAGGAACTTGTTGAATTCATGGTCAAGAGCCTTGTGGATGTACCCGAGGAAGTCAGCGTGAATGTCGTGGAAGGTGCAAAGTCCACCATCCTCGAACTGCGTGTCTCTCCAGAGGACATCGGTAAGGTGATCGGCAAGCAGGGCCGCATTGCGAAGGCTATCAGAACCATTCTGTCAGCATCCGCAACCCGTGACGGCAGGCGTGCCACACTGGAGATTCTTGACTGATGCCGGCACCTCTCCTTGCAACAGCAACTGTAGGTAAGACACACGGCACTGACGGCTTTGTGCGTGTTTATCCCTTTTCGGATGAATACGCACACCTCAGAAAGCTGACCGAGTGCACTGTCCGTCTTCCCGGCGGAGAGGAGCTGACCCTTCATGTGGAGGGGGCTGAGAAGAAAGGTGAACTTTTCCTGATGAAGTTTACCGAGTATCCGACCCCCGAGAAGGCTAGATTCCTTTCGAAAGCGACAATCCTCATCGAGCGTGATAAAGCCCCGAAACTCAAGAAGGGCGAATATTATGTTGCCGACCTCTACGGCATGGATGTCCTGTATGGGGAAAGGAAAGTCGGAAAAATCGAATACACGATGGAAGGTGCGCAGGCACTTCTTCTCTGTGTAAGAAGAACAGATAACGGTAAGGAATATCTTGTTCCGAATCTTCCGGTATACGTGAAGGATGTCGACATCATGAACAATACGCTTGTTCTTCTCAATCCCGAACTGATGGAATTATGAATATATGAAGATTACCGTACTCACGCTCTTTCCTGAAATGGTGGAGCCTTTTTTTACATCATCGATAATGAAGAGAGCGGTGGAGAAGGGTATCATCAGCTACAGTATCGTGAATTTCCGCCTTTGGGCCGAGGGAAAGCATAAAAAGGCAGATGACGAACCCTTCGGCGGGGGCGCAGGGATGGTTCTGATGCCCTCTCCGCTCTATAAGGCGATAGACGGCCTCAATCTCAGGGGAAAGAGAATAGTCTTTCCTACACCTTCGGGTAAACTCTTCACTCAGAAGTATGCAGAGGAACTTTCCCGGGAAGACGAACTTGTCTTCATATGCGGGCACTACGAGGGACTGGACCAGAGAGTCATCGATGAATTCGTCACAGACGAGATTTCGATAGGGGACTACGTCCTCTCTTCGGGCGAAACATCATCCGTTGTCATAATAGACGCCGTCTACAGACTCATTGAAGGGGTCATCACGGACGAGAGCCTGGAGGATGAATCATTTTCCAGCGGCCTCCTGGAATATCCGCAGTATACAAGGCCCGATGTATATTGCAATAAAAAGGTTCCTGATGTATTATTGTCCGGTAATCAAAGCCATATTACCGAATGGCGGAGATTCAAGGGGCTGGAAAAAACACTGCTCAACCGGCCTGATCTGCTCTCGCATGCCTCTCTCAGCATAAAGGAGCGACAAGATTTATTGAATATTTATAATAAAGAAGAGGAATGATATGGATATCATTAGAGCTATTGAAGCAAAGCAGATCAAAGAGAATGCTGAGAATTTCAGCGTTGGTGATACAGTAAAGGTTTATTTCAAGATTGTCGAAGGTACAACTGAAAGAGTCCAGGCTTTCGAGGGCATTGTCATCGCTAAGAACAACAGCGGCATCAGAAAGTCCTTCACAGTCAGAAAGATTTCCTACGGCGTAGGTGTCGAGAGAATCTTCCCAATGCATTCACCGAGAATCGAGAAGATCGAGGTTATCAGAAGAGGCCGTGTCAGAAGAGCTAAGCTCTACTATCTCAGAGACAGAGTCGGCAAGGCTGCAAAGGTTCCCGAGCTTATCGTTGCAAAGAAGAACGCGTAAGCGCTCCTTCTTTCAGATGTCCCTCCAATGTGAATTTTGGAGGGATTTTTCATTTATTTCCGTTTTTATGTGTAACTTCCCGTTTTCCATAACATACCTTCACACAAAATACTCAAAATTTAACGGTAATAATTCGTTTTTTTCTTCCTCGAAAAGTAAAAGTAGTGTAATAATTATAGTCAGGTGATTTTATGGCGCTCTTTTCCGCGAGGAGGGTGTCGTTGGTCTCCGCGCGTCAGATAGGGATGCGCTCTTTGAAATGGTTAATTATTCCGAATCATCGGAAATAAGGAAGGCGACATGATGAGAAAAAAGAGTTTCGGAAAGCTGGCAGTCGTATTCGCGCTTGCAGCTTTGATGCTTTTTGGCCTTTGTGTATGCAGCAAGAGCTCGGGCTCGACAGCTTCCAGCACAACGGCACAGACTGCAGCGACAACTACAGCTTCAACTGCGGCAGCAACAACAGCTGCACCGGCAGCAGAGACAAAGGTTGAAACTCCTGCAGCTACAGAGACAAAGGTTGAAACACCCGTAGCAGAGACAAAGGTTGAAGAACCTGTTGTCGAGGAAAAGGTTGAGGAACCTGTTGTCGAGGAAAAGGTTGAGGAAATCGCAGCAGAGACAAAGGTTGAAGAACCTGTTGTCGAGGAAAAGGTTGAGGAAATCGCAGCTGAGACAAAGGCTGAAGAGCCTGTAACAGTTGATGAAAACCTTCAGGTTGCTGATGACGGAACAATCAGCGGAACATATGAATACGGTGACTTTGCTTCTGCATCCTTCGTCATGGAAGGCAGCAAGGCAACAATCAAGTATCCTGCTAAATATATTTATAAGGAAGATATCGACACTTTCATGGCAGAATGCCTTGCAAAGTATCCTTCTCTCAGCGCTGTCACATATGAAGTACCGGAAGACGGAACACTCGTAATCAGCTATCCTGAAGAAATCGTCGGCGGCCTGGCTTCCAAGCTCGGTATCCTCGATACTCTCAATGAAACAATCACTTCCTATATCGATGCATATGTTGAGACTGTCATAGCTGCTGCAAAGCAGGTCACACCGGAAGCTGTCGAAGAAGTCGTTGAAACAGCAGTTGAGGAAGTTTCTTCTGCAGTATCTCACGTATATGCTGACACACTCACATACAAGGGGCTCTCGACATCAATCGTCGTTGACAGCACACAGGCTACACTCACTGTTCCCGAAGGAATCGAGAAGGACGACATCGACGTATGCGCAGCACTTGTTCTTGCTGCATACCCCGATCAGGCTTCACTCGTGACATATTCCTTCGAGAACGGCGTCCTCACACTCACATATCCTGAGCAGAATGAAGAATTCCTTCTCTCCATCCTCGATACACTCAAGGAAGGCGGAATGTATCTCATTGACCTCTATGGTGAAGTCGAAGAAGCTGTTGAAGAGGTAGCAGCTGAAGTTGATGCAGCTATCGAGACAATCGACGAGGTAATCGAAACTGCAGAAGAAATCATCAACGGTTTCGAATTCGCAGTTGAGGAAGACGGCACAATCAGGTGCACATTCAACTACCGCGACAGTGTCTATGCTGCAGTCACACTTGAAGAAGACAAGTGCACAGTCGTCTATCCGACACAGTACATCACAAAGGCTGACATCGACACATTCATGGCTGAGATGGTAGCAGAGTACGGCTCTTACCTCGAGAACGTCTATTATGACGTACCTGAAGAGGGAACACTGGTAATCTACTTCGACGGCGATTATGTCGGCGGAACATATTACAGACTCAACGTTCTTGATGAACTCGACAAGGATGTCACAGCTTACATCGACGAACTCGTTGCAGAGCTCGAGAAGGAAGTCGAAGTTGTCATCGCAGAGGAAGCTGAAGCTTCTGTGGCAGAAGAGTCTCACGTCTATGCTGATACACTCACATACAAGGGTGTCACATCGACTATCGTCGTGGACAGCACATCTGCTTCCTTCACAATTCCTGCAGGAATGACAGAAGAGGATCTGGATGCAGTCGTATGGTTCGTCAACTACATGTATCCTGCAGAGGCATCTCTCCTTACATACTCTGTTGACGGCGGAGTCATCACTGTCAGCTATCCTGAGCAGAATGACGAATTCCTCAGAGCTGCTCTCTCAGTCATCAGAGACGAGGCAATGGCTATCATCGACCAGCTCCCGGCTGAGACAGAGACAGCAGTTGCAGAAGCTTCTGTCGAGACAGCAGTTGAAGCAGCTCCTGCAGTCGAGGAAGAAGAGGCTGAAGCACCGGTATATGCAGAGACACTTGTCTACAAGGATGTCGCATCCAGCGTAGCAGTCTATACAACATATTCGACATTCACACTTCCTGAAGGCATGAGCGCAGCAGATGTTGCAGCAGTAGCAGAAATGGTTACAGCAGCTTATCCTGCAGAAGCATCTCTCCTCACATACGCTCTCGACGGCGACGTTCTCACAGTTTACTATCCTGAGCAGAATGAAGACTTCCTCGCCGCAGCAGTTGATGTTGTCAGAGCAGAGGCTATGGCTCTCATCGACAGTATCGAACAGGCTAAGGCTCCTGTCGTCAAGGCTGAAGCAGAAGAGGCTAAGGTTGAAGCTCCTGTTGAGACAGCTCCTGTCGCAGCAGTTGAAGAGACGAAGGCTGAAGAGACAGCAGTTGCAGCAGTTGAAGAGACAAAGACTGAAGAAGCAGTTCCTGCACCGGTTGCTCCGGTTGTCGCTCCTGTCGTTGCCGAAAAGGCAGAAAAGGCTAAGAACTTCTCTGTTTCTCTTGCAGCTACTCCGAAGTTCAACCTCTCCGGCAAGTGGGACAGTCCGTTTGTTGCAGGATTCGGAATCAGGGCTGATTACAGCTTCGGTGCTTTCGCTGTCGGTCTCAAGGGACAGTTCGATCTCAGCTCCTATGCTCAGGCTGCAGTCTACGGCAAGTATGCATTCGTATCCAACGAGAAGTTTGATGTATACTTCCTCCTCGGCGGCGGTGCTACATTCGGTCTCGGTGCTAACAAGGGTATATCAGGTCTTGTTGAAGCCGGTCTCGGATTCGAGTACAAGATTGCTGACTCCTTCTCCGTATTCGGTGAAGCAGCTGGTCAGTGGTCAATCTCCAACCCCGGTATCGAAGTCGGTGCCACAGTTGGTGCAAAGATCAAGTTCTGATTCATCAGATATTCAGATTTCGGGTCGCTCTGACAGGCGGCCCGTTTTTTTTTGCTTAAGCGTCAAAAGCTGATCATCTGTCAGAATATTTGTAACCACCTAAATTGAATTATGTTTAAACAGTGGTTAATATACAAAGCTGAAAAACTTATAAGGTGTTGATTGATGAATACGAAATCTAAGGGATTAATAGTATTACTTGTATTATGTTCCATCCTTCTTCTTTTAGCGTCATGCCAGAAGAAGACTGAAACTTCCACACACTCTGCCGCAGCAGAGACAAAGACGGAAGCTCCGGTTCAAGAGACAAAGACAGCAGCTGTCGAAACAAAGAAAGAGGAAAGCGCTCAGACAAAGACTGAAGAGAAGGTGAGTGCAGTAAAGAGTGAGGAGACAGCTAATGCTGCTGTTGAGACAGAGACTGAAGTACTTCAGGTGCCAGAGACTGAAACTTCCGCTTCATCAGAAGAAGCTGCAGAAACAGAAGTTGAAGTTCCAGAAGTTACCGTTCCGGTAGCTGAAGAAAAGACTCATGTTTATTCCGATACACTCACATATGGCGGTCTCACAACAACAGTTACAGTTGACAGTACAACTGCATCCGTCACGCTTCCTGAAGGAATCGGAACTGAGGAAGTTTCTGCTGTTGCATCACTCATCAATGCGGAATTCCCCAATGAGGCATCACTTGTGACATATGTACTCGATGGGGAGACGCTCGTTCTCACATATCCGGAGCAGTCTGATGATTTCCTCCTTTCGGCCTTAGATGTACTGAGAAAAGAAGCAATGGCTCTTCTCGACTCCAGCTCGGCAGATGCTGAAGAAGAATACGTAAGAGTTGAAGAAGTTGCCTTTGCAAGTGCAGAAGAGAACAGCGCAGAGAGCCATGTTTATGCAGATACACTCACATATGGCGGTCTTTCGACAACACTCGTCGTTGACAGCACAATGGCGACTCTCACGCTTCCTGAAGGATTCGACACTGAGGATGTCGCATCTGTTGCTGCACTGATCTCCAGTGAATATCCGAGAGAGGCATCTCTTGTGACATATGCACTCGATGGGGAGACACTTGTTCTCACATATCCCGAGCAGTCTGACGAATTCCTCCTTGCAGTTGTCGACACACTCAGGAAAGAGGCTGTCGCACTTCTTGATGAAGCTGCTTCTGAAAACGTGGAAGAGGAGACGGATATTGTCGGATTCGAAGTGGAGACAGTATCAACAGATGAGGAGGGTTACTCTTTTGCAGTTGCATTCTCCTGTAACGGATACTCTTCATCAATTACAGTCACTTCAACAGAAGCAACACTTACGATTCCTGAATGCGTAAGTGAGGATGATATCGCTAGAGTGGCGGGACTTGTTGCCGAGACATATCCTGAAGAGGCAGCACTCCTCACATACATCATTGATGGTGACACCCTCACAATCTCTTATCCCGAGCAGACTGCTGAGTATCTTGCAGCGGCACTTACATCAATTAAAAAGGATGCTGAAAAGCTCCTCGATATGTATCCGATTACAGAGAAAGAAGCTCCTCTCGAGAGTGCGGTTGCTGCTGTAGCGGAAGAGATAATCAGGACTGAAGCTTCGGTTGAGACCCCTGAGGCAGCAGAGACAGAAAGTGAAGAGACAGTACCTGCAGTTGTGGCAGAACCGGTTTCCTCTCAGCCTGCAGAGGAAAAGGAAGCACCTGTAGCTGCTCCTGTCGTCGAAAAGGCAGAGAAGGCAAAGAACTTCTCGGTTGCAATCACTGGAAATGCTATGTATGCTCCTTCGTTCAAGTCCATCAAGGGATGGAATCCGCTCAACGCAGGTACCGCCGTCAGATTTGAAGGTAAGCTCGGTTCCTTTGCTGTCGGACTCAGAGGACAGTTCGACTTCAGCCAGTTCGTCAAGGCCGGTTGTTATGTCAGATGGACATTTGCGTCCGTCAACAGTTTCGACTTCTATGCTCTTGCTGGATTTGGCGGAATCTTTAGTCTCAAGGCTGAAAACAATATTGCTCACGGCTTCTATGCTGAGGCAGGACTCGGCATTGACTGGAAGCTCAGTGACAGCTTCTCGATCTTTGCAGAGGGTGTCGGCGAGTGGTCTTCTTCCCTCAAGTGGGAGGTCGGAGGAACACTCGGCCTGAAGGTATCTTTCTGATTATCTGAAGATTAGCTGAAGAAGGGCTGCGGAAAACTGCAGCCCTTTGTCTTTCAATTGCACAAAAACCGACTGCAGTTTATTATTGTGAAAGACAATTTCAGAGGATAAGTTTTCATATGAAGAACAGAAAGGCCGCAGGACCTGTTATTTTAGCTTTAGTGTGTTCGATTCTTTTGTTGCTGTTTTCATGCACCAGAAATTCAGGTAACTCATCATCAGCTTCTTCATCAGAAGTGACAGCGGCTGTTACCGGAACAGATACGGAAAATGCCAAGGCTACGGCGACAAAGAGCTATGACAGCGACGAAGTATTTGCTCCGGCCCCTGTAATATCGGAGCCTCAAGTCGAGGCTGTTTTCGTAGAAGAGGGGCTCGAAGATACTGTGGAAGTCATAATCGCAGATGAAGAAAACGAAGATGAAGAAGTTACTGCTGTCATGAATACAGCCGATGCTCCAGAAAGAGAAGTCGAGACACCTGAAGATAAACCTTTCTATGAAGGTTATTTCTCATATAACGGCTATAACTCATATGTAGTTGTCGATAATACGACTGCTTCACTCACGATTCCTGCTGGGGTAAGAAGAGACGATATAAAGGCAGTGGCTGAAATGATTGCTGCTTCCTATCCTCAGGAATCATCTCTCATCAGGTATGAAATTGCGGACAATACCGTAGTTCTGACTTATCCCGAACAGAGTGACGGATATCTTTCCTCTGTACTCGGCTTTGTCGCATCCGAAGCTGAAGCCATTCTCGATAAGTATCCTCTGCAGGCGGAAGATGAGACTGTTTCTCCGGTTGAGGAAAGTGTAACCGAATCTGAAGAAAAGGCTTTCTGCAGTCAGAATCTTTCACTTTCCGGAATCGTGACAACAGTCAATCTTTACAGGGATCATGCAACTCTGACACTTCCGGAAGAAATTACTGAAGAGGATGTAGTTGCGGCTTCCCGGATGATTACAGAAGCATATCCTTCGGAGTCTTCTTTTGTAACCTATTCTCTTTCCGATCGTGTACTTACACTTTACTATCCCGAGCAGACTGAGGACTTCCTTCTTTCTGCCATAAACGTGCTTGAAAGAGATGCAGTGAAGCTTATTTCAGAATACAGGAAGCAGAATACAAGGGATGAAGAGCCAACACAGGAGGCAGAAGTGGGTACTCCTGCCGCTGAAGTGACTGTATCTGATGCCCATTCAGAAACAGAAAATACTGCTGCGGAAGCTCCTCTTGAAGTTTTGGCGTCTGAAGAAAAGAAGGAAGAGGAATCTTCCGGCTCTGTTGAACCGGCCATTATAAAGACAGAGGAAACTCTGCCGTCTGTAACCGTGAAGACTGAGAAGATGAGACGTTTTTCGGTTTCTGCAGTCGCAGAGCCTGTATATTCAGATGGACTCAGCACATTCGGTGTTGATAAGTTCGGTTTGAGTGCAGGACTCAGAGTAGAGGCTGCCGTCTCGGAAAGCATTGCTTTCGCCCTTGAGGGCTCATATGACTTCAATAAGAATATCGAAGGCGGAGCATATCTCAGATGGACGATTGCAGAAAAAGGAAAGGCAGACTTTTATGTTCTCCTCGGAGGCGGAGGAGTATTCGGCACTCAAGAGAACTCCGGCAGGAATTCTTTCGTCGTCAGAGGCGCATTCGGTGTCGGTTATTCCTTCTCCGATCTCTTCTCGCTCTTCGGTGAGGGAACAGTGAAATGGTCACAGAATGACGGATTCGGATATGGCGGAACTCTCGGCGTCAGATTTGCGTTCTGAGTTTTACCTCCATTGAAAAGTACATTTTTCAGACAAAGGTGAGAGGATTGTTGCCCCGAATGCACAATTTCATCATCATAAATTGAATTATCTTCTTACAATGCTTATTATTTAGAAGGAAAATCATTAACAGGAAACAGAAATGAATAAGAGAATACTGCTTTTAGTTACAATATGTGCTCTTTTAGTATTCATCCCGTCATGCAGGAAAAAGACGGATGGAAGCGGAAATACAGGTATCGTGCAGTCGCTGCTTACAAGCGAGAGTAATTCCTCAATAGAACCGGTTGTTGTCGTTCCGAATCCCCAGTCGTCCCAGAAGAGGGCAGAGGACAGAGAAGACGCTTCTGTCACAGAGACAGAAGTCAGTACTCCTCTCTCTGTCGAGTCTCCGGCTGTTGAATTCTCTCCCATAACACAGACGGAGAACGGGACAAATACAGTTGAAACTGCTGTCGAGACAGTCGACGAACCGGCAGAAGAAGAGAGCATTGTTCTTGTGACAGTTCCCGATGAAACCGTAGAAGCAGAAGACGTCAGGGAAGAGGAAACAGCTGTTGAACCCGTTCAGATCGAGACAGTTGAAGAGAAGAAACCATATTATTCCTTTACATACTCTTATAACGGCTATTCTTCAGATATCGTGATAGCTGACACATATTCGACGCTCACTATTCCGGAAGGCGTAAGCTATGCCGATGTTGCGGCAGTTGCCGTAATGGCATCGAGTGCATATCCGCAAGAGGCTGCTCTGATAACTTATTCTATCGACGGTAATACCGTGACACTGAACTACCCCGAGCAGACTCAGGATTATCTCTATTCGGTTCTCCCTGTTGTAGAGAGCGAAGCAAAGTATCTTCTCGATATGTTCCCGAAAAAGGAAGAGACAGCGCTTCCTGCTGAGACTTCTGCTCCTCTCACGGAAGAGACAGAGACAGTGGAGACAGAAATTGCGGCAGCCGTTCCCGAGTCTGTTGCTGCTCCTTCCGTGAAGGCTGTGGCAAAGGCATCCTTAATCAGGGGATGGTCAATAAGTGCGGTTGCAGAACCGAAGTTCAATCTCAGCGGAGGCTGGGATAATCCGTTTGTCGCAGGATTCGGTCTCAGGGGCGAGGCTCTCTTCAGTAACGCATGGAGTGCCGGTATCAAGGCTCAGTATGACCTCAGTGCATATATCCAGACAGGAGTCTACGCCAAGTGGACTTTCATCTCTTCCGGTAACTGGAATTTCTACGCACGTGCAGGAGTCGGAATGACAATCGGCGTCGGACAGAACAGGGGACAGACAGCGCTTCTCATTGAAGCTTCTGCCGGAGTTGACTACCGCATTACGGAAAACTTCTCCGTATTCGGAGAACTCGCAGCCGAGTGGTCTATTAAGAATCCCGGATTAGAGCTCGGTGCTTCAGTCGGCGCTTCTTACAGATTTTAAGGACAGAGAGAGTGGATCAGACAACTAACAGAAAGCCCAAAGGGGCAAACGGAAAAGGAAAGGGAAAAGGCGGAAAGAACAGCTGGCAGGGCGGCGGAAAGCAGGCCCAGGGCAAAGGTAAGGCCAGAAAGAAGGGAAGGGCCAAGGCACAGGCCATTTCCGGATTCTCGACTCTGAGTCAGGTAAGCGGTGCCCCGCTTATGCATTCCCATCACTCCTCGATTCCCCTCATTCCGCAGAAGACTGTCATTGAGCCGATGGAGAACTGCTCGATATGCGGCGAGAAGATTCAGACAATCGCTGACTGTTTTTCCCTTGCGGAAGGCTATGCCCATTTCGACTGTGTACTTGAGAGGATAAAGAGCGAGGAACATCTTGCAGAAGACGAGACTGTCTCCTACATCGGTTCGGGATCATTTGCAGTATGCAGAAAAGGCGAAGACGGAAAGTTCACAATCGTGAAGAAGATTGAAGTCGAGAATAAGGACAGCTATAACGGCTTCAAGAACTATGTGGAGAGTCTGAAGCAGTGAAGAAGGCGCTCTTCCCCGGAACATTCGATCCTCTGACGAACGGCCATGTCGACATAATACGAAGAGCTTCTCTTCTGTTTGATGAAGTCGTCGTTCTTGTCGGCGTCAATATGAGTAAGAAGACTCTCTTCACACCCGTGGAACGTGTGGATATGATCAGGCGTTCCCTCGCGGACTATGACAGCGTCACTGTCGACAGCTGGGACGGTCTTACGGTTAGCTATGCACTTGAACACGGGTGCGGTTATATCATCAGGGGACTCAGGGACTCCAGGGATTTCGAGTACGAGCACGAACTCGAGCTCAACAACAGGTTCATAGCTCCCCATATCGAAACTGTGTATCTCTCGGCAGACGAAGGTAATCTCTTCGTGCGCTCCACGTCAATCCGCGAATTTATGCGCTTCGGTGTCGATTTCAGCTCTCTTGTACCTCCTTTGGTCTATGAGGAGATACAGAGAAAGATAGCCTCAAAGTAACTTGTTACATCTGAAAAAGTTATGATTGATGGTTTAAAAAACTTCGTTTTTCTTCTGAAAGTCTATTGACTAAAGTTGCCGATTACTTTTTAATAGTCGTGTTGTTTGGAGAGGTTCCCGAGCGGTCAAAGGGGGCAGACTGTAAATCTGTTGGCTAAGCCTTCGAAGGTCCGAATCCTTCTCTCTCCAACTTTAGGCCTTCCTGACGAAGGCCTATTTTATTGAGGTTATGATGTTTTACGACGAGGGACTGAATTTCGAATGCCAGATGTGCTCCTACTGCTGCTCGGTCGAGCCGGGCTATGTATTCCTGTCGGAGAATGACATCGAAAGACTTTCTTCTTTCTTTTCCCTCGACAGGGAAACATTCATTAAACAGTACTGCAGACTCGTCGATTACGGCACGCATTATCTTGTGTCACTGACGGAGAGGAAGAACTACGACTGCGAGTTCCTCTCCGAAAAGGGATGCACTGTATACGATGCGCGCCCGGAGCAGTGCCGGACCTATCCCTTCTGGAGAAGCATCATGGAATCAAGGGAGAAGTGGGATGAGGAAGCTCAGTACTGCAGGGGAATAAACAGGGGACGCAAGATTTCCGCAGAGGAGATAAAGGAGCGTCTCAGAAAGGGGGATGAGAATCCGCCCTCATTCATACTCAAGAAATCAAAGCTCAAAAAATAAAGTTTTTCTTTCCCTTTCGGGACGTTTCTGTTTATATTTGATAATGGAGTAGACTGTTGCCAAGGTTTTCGGATAAAACAATTGAACAGATCAGACACCGTCTGAGCATGTCAGAAGTGATGGAGAACTATGCCCACATAGAGCTCAAGGGAGGCTCAAAATGGGTGAAGTGTCCGTTCCACGGCGGGGGAAACGAAAAGACTGCGTCGTGTAAGATTGACGACGAAAGGGGAACATTCTACTGTTTCGGCTGCCACGAAAGCGGCGACATATTCTCTCTTGTGATGAAGAAGGAGGGACTTGACTTCTCATCTGCCGTCGAGACACTGGCAAAGAAAGCCGGAGTCGAACTCGAGATATCGGGGGCTCAGGACCCGGGGGCGAAGAAGAGACGTGACGAGAGGGAGGCTATGTATGACCTCTATTCGAGAATGCAGAAGTCATTCCATTATCTTCTTCAGAGCAGCAGGGAAGCGGAAAACGCAAGGGAGTACCTCAAAAAACGAAATGTTTCCCTTGAAATGATCGAAATCTTCCAGCTCGGCTATGCTCCGTCATCTCCCCAGTGGCTCTATTCGTTTCTTAAGAGCAAGAACTATTCGGACGAGTTCCTCGCGTCTTCGGGATTCTTCTCGCAGAAGAACAGACAGTGGCCGCTCTTTGTAAACCGCCTGATGTTCCCTATCCGCGACAGACAGGGCCGGACGATTGCTTTCTCGGGACGTGATCTTTCCGGTTCGGACAGGGCTCCAAAGTATATAAACTCTCCCGAGACCGTCATTTACCAGAAGAAGGAGAACTTCTTCGGACTCTTCGAAGCCAAGAAGACAATTGCCGAGAAGAAGTATGACCCCATACTCTGTGAAGGCAACTTCGATGTCATGGCCATGCACCAGGCAGGATACACGTCTGCCGTTGCATCCCTCGGTACCTCGTTCACGCTAGAGCAGTGCAGGAACATGAAGAAGTGGTATCCTCATATAGAGTGTTTCCATATGCTGTTCGACAGCGATTCCGCAGGACAGAATTCGACTGTGAGGGCAATCGGAATACTCAACCAGAACGGTCTCGAACAGAAGGTTCATAAGCTCAGGAGTACCAAGGATGCATCGGAACTTCTCGAGAAAAAAGGGGTGGAAGGCGTAAAAGAGGAATTCGAGCCTTATGTAACGGGTTTTGACTACCTTGTGCAAAACAGCTTAACTCGTTATGATATAAAGAATGCGAGAGGAAAGTCCGACTTTGTTAGAAGTCTCGGCGAGTATCTGGGACAGTGTCAGAGTGAAGTGGAGCGTGACAGCTACATACTTTCTCTCTCATCACTCCTGGGTCTGGACGAGGATTCAATACGGGAGGACCTCAGGAAAATCAATCTCCAGCCCGATTACAGGGAAGAGGAGAAGGAGGAGACAAGAAAACTCATCAACCCCACGGAGCTTGCTTCAGGAAGGTCAATTGACCTCTATGCAATGCTCTACCTGTGTAACCACAGGGACCTCTTCCGGCTTTACCGGAGCAGAATAAGCTTCGGGGATCTGGAGGATATCGAGGCACAGAGATTATACGTGGCATTGGAGAATGCCCTGAGAGACGATGTTCAGTCAGATTCGAACTTTCTCACATACGTGAATGATGAAGAACTCAAGGATTATGTGTCTTCGTCTTACGCCCTGAAGGAATTCACGGAAACGAGACCGGAAGCAATGGAAGAAGTTATTAACAAGATATCTCTTCGTTCCTATGAGAGAAAGCGCTCTGTTCTGGACAGACAGATTTATGATATCGGGACGGATGATATGGACATCCTGAAGGATATCATGCAGAAGAAGATTGATTACGATAAAAAGATTGCAGAACTGAAGGAGAGACTCAACAGTTCCCAGTCAAGGAGCGATACAGAGTAAATGGCAGAAGAAATTCTATCCAGTGAATTATTTCTTAGTCTTGAAAAACTCGGCAAGGACAAAGGCTACATCACGCTCGTGGATATCATCACGGCGCGCAAAAGCTACGGCAAGGCATTCAGCAACGATGAAATCATCCAGGCTGTAAGGACAAGGGAAATCAGATACGTCGAAACCGAAGATGAGGTCGACGACTACGACGAGGAACCCACGGAAGCCGATCTCTCCAGAAAGGAGAGCGATGATGACATTCCGCTCAGCGAGGACTACGACGAATTCGACGACGTCGACCCGACAGTCGATGAACTCAACGAGATAGAGAAGGAAGTCGCCGAAGACGACTACCCGTCCGGAAGCAAGAATGAAAAGAAGGCAGACGAGGACGAGGAAGAGGAAGACGAGGAAGACGAGGAAGGTGAGGAGGAATTCCCCGAAGAGAACATGAACGAGTGGAAAGGCACCGACGAGGATGCCGAGACCAGCGAGCGTTTCATCGATATCTCGTCATTCAGCGACACTTCTTCCGAACACCGCTCCGGACACACGGCAGCTGCCAAGTATGACACCAGCCAGGATGACCCCATAAGACTCTACCTCAAGGAAATCGGAAACGAGAAGCTTCTCACCGGAGAACAGGAAGTAGAACTTGCAAAGCAGATGGAGAAGGGCGCGATGATCGTCAACTCCGTCATCAGGGAAAGCGGCATTCTCATTTCATTCTTCACATCTGTCATAAGGCAGATCAACACGAAGATAGACGAGGAGAGTGAGGATGCGCTCTCTCCGGAAGATATAAAGGAATTCCTCTCCGTTCAGAAGAGATACAATCTGAACTACAAGGATGCACTGGGGAAAGAGTTCGCACGTCAGATTGCAGACTACAACGAGGAGAAGCAGAAGGTGCTTCTTGCAGGTGACGACGGCGAGAGCTACAAGGCTATACTCCGTAAGCGCGAGGAACTGCTCGACAGACTCGGCGGACACCCGAACGAGAAGTCTCCGATATATGAAGGAAAGAAGAGAGCCGATTTCGCAACGAGGGAGGAGTGGATTGAATTCTGCAGAGAGGCTTCGCGCCGCTATGCCATCCGCGAGAACAGGCAGATCCAGGCCGACATAAAGAAGGAAGAGGAGGAGAGAAACTCCTCTATCCTCATCATCGCCCAGGAGAAGGATCAGAAGTTCAGAGAAGAGCATCAGGACATGAAACCTCAGGACCTCGAGAATGCCATCCAGAAGCTCCACAACGAACTCAAGAAGGAGAACATGAACATCTCGCAGAGTCTTGCGAAGAAGTTCAAGGATGCCGAGAAGGAGATAGAGAGTCTCGAAGCCAACAAGTACATTCCCGTCACGGACTGGGTGGGATCAATCGAACTTCAGGAGGAGGAAATCGACGCCCTTACGCAGATGTTCCTCAATGCGAAGAACACGATTATCGAATGTACTGCGAAGAAGAAGGAAATAGAGGCAAAGCTCAGAATCAGCTCGACAAGGGAACTGAGACAGCTCGGACGTGATCTTGCAACACGAAGCAAGGCCCAGACAATCGAGCAGTCACTCGCCCTCTCCTCCGACGAGATAAAGGAACTTATCAAGGAACTTCAGCTCACGGAGAAGGAGCTGAGAACAATCGAGAACGACTTCGAGTGTTCGACAGACACCGTACTCGAGAACGTGAAGAACATCCAGTACGGCCAGACAATCCTTAAGCTTGCGAAGGACAGACTCATCAAGGCAAATCTGAGACTTGTAGTGTCGATTGCGAAGAAGTACACGAACAGGGGACTTCAGTTCTTCGACCTTGTGCAGGAAGGAAACATCGGTCTCATCAAGGCTGTAGAGAAGTTCGAGTACGCCAAGGGCTTCAAGTTCTCCACTTACGCAACCTGGTGGATAAGACAGGCTATCACAAGGTCCATTTCCGATCAGGCAAGGACAATCCGTGTTCCTGTCCATATGATTGAACAGATAAACAAGGTTGTACGGGTATCACGTCAGCTGATGCAGACTCTCGGAAGAGAACCGACCGACAAGGAGATAGCAGATCAGCTTGACTGGCCGGAGAGCAAGGTCAAGACCGTGAAGAGCGTTGCCCGCGAGCCTATATCGCTCGAGACACCTGTCGGCGAAGAGGAAGACAGCGTTCTCAGCGACTTCATCGAAGACAAGGATGCCGAGAACCCTGCTAACCAGACAGCCTACAAGCTCCTCCAGGACAAGATAAGGGAACTCCTGTCTACACTCCCGGAGAGAGAGCAGGAAGTATTGAGAATGCGTTTCGGTCTCGACGACGGCTATGCACTTACCCTCGAGGAGGTCGGTCTTTATTTCGATGTCACACGAGAGAGAATCAGACAGATCGAGGCAAAGGCCCTCAGGAGACTGAGACACCCAAAGAGAAGCAGACAATTGAAGGATTGGAGCTGATAAAGAAGTAGAACATATTTCCAAAATCCTATATGATAGGTTTTTGTTGGAGAAGGTAGATAAAAATGGCAGAGAACAAGAAGCTTGAATGTCTGATCAGACTTCAGAGCGTTATCACTGAAAAATTGGATCTCGAAAATCAGAGGGAAATGATTCCCCAGGCTCTCAGAGAGGATGAGAGTGCCCTCGAAAAGGCAACAGTAATCCTCAACGGTTATGAAGAGGACCTCAGACAGGCAGAGAGCGAAGAGAAGAGTCTTGCTATACAGTATACAGATGCCGAGCATCAGACAGTTGAATATCAGAAGGTTGTCGAGACACTTTCTACGCAGCGTGAATTCGAGGCTATGACAAAGCAGATCAACGAGGCTGAAGCACGCTCCAAGTCTCTTCTTACAGCAAGAAAGGCTAAGGAAGAGCAGGTGAAGGAACTCGAAAGCAGGATTTCTGCTCAGAGCGAGACTGTCAGCGGTCTCAACGGCAGGGTCAACGAGAAGAAGGCTGTTGTCGAAGCTGAAGTAAAAGATATCGACAGCAAGATTGAAGAGCTTGACAGTGAAATTGAATCCATCAAGGGTGGTGTCATCGACGAGGATTTCTTCCAGAAGTTCTACAACATCGCAAAGAAGAAGAACGGCTCAGGCCTTGTTCCTGTAAAGGGACAGGTATGCATGGGCTGTGACACGGTTCTTCCGATGCAGTTCGTGATTGACCTCAGACTCGGCCAGCTTAAGGACGAAGTCGGAACGTGCCCGTACTGCTCACGTCTCATCTACTTCGATGACACACTTCCTCCGGAAGAAGAAAAGAACTACATTTTCGATGACATTGAAATGCTCAAGAACATCTCCAAGGGCAGCGAGAGTGCACAGGATGAGAGCAGTGAGGATGACAGCGAACTTCTTGTTTCCGAAGATTCAGATATGGATTTCTGATTCAGGACTTTTCCAGGCCCTGGAAGTAATCGCTTGAAATATAGAGGAAAGTCCGGGCTCCGCAGAACACAGTGCCGGCTAACGGCCGGGAGCAGTAATGCTACAGAAAGTGCAACAGAGAGCAGACCGCCGGAAGGTAAGGGTGAAAGGGTGGTGTAAGAGACCACCGCTTTCCCGGTAACGGGGAAGGCATGGTAAACCTCACTGGGAGCAAGGTCAAGTATGTGAGTGGCCTGTTCGGCTATACTCACGGGTAGACCGCTTGAGGACGGGAGTAATCCCGTTCCTAGATAGATGATTACATAAACAGAACTCGGCTTACCCGGGACCTGGTTTTAATATTTAATGGCATCTTCGGGTGCCATTTTTATATTACAGCAGCGGAGCCGTTTAAATGACGCAGATGCTTTTGTCCTGAAGCTAACGCGTATCATTTTTCCGTCGGAAAAAGTGTCCTGATTTTACATTTCTTCTGACATATCGGAGAAAAATACAGTTCGAAAACTGTTCTCTTAATTGGTTACATACTACGAGGATTGGATAATCAGCATACCTCTCTGGGGCGTCGAAGGAATGAAAAGACAATGTGTCAGTAAGTAATCTGTAAGCGTAATTTCGTCCGAAATAGCCCCTCCAATAGCCTCTGATGTAGACTAT
>CAVFYD010000030.1:0-23845 GCA_963626615.1 Sphaerochaetaceae bacterium | reverse complement strand
AGTGATTCTTTGTCGAACTGCGCACCTATACGCGAGATGATTTCTCCTGCCAGGTAGGATGCGATATTGCATGAGTCCACGATGCTGCGGTTCGTGAGGTAGCCGTAGAGGAAGCCTGCCGCATATGTATCTCCGGCTCCTGTCGTGTCGACGGGAATGACAGAGCCGTGGCATGCAATCTGTGTTATCGTCCTGTGATCAGATATATAGGATCCCTTCTTTCCGTTCTTGACTATTGCGATGGGACAGAGCTTTCCGAGGCTTCTGCAGCATTCATAGGCATCATAGTTGTCCATGAGGTACCTTGCTTCCTCGCTGTTTGCGAATACTATGTCGCAGTAATCACTGATGAGTTCCTGGAATGTGGAGCGGTAGCGTCCTACTGCAAAGGGGTCTGCGACATCGAATGCGATGAGCTTTCCCTTTTCCCTGAACATCTTCAGTGCTTTTTTCACTGCGTTCTTCTGGTTCTCCGTATCCCACATGTAGCCTGTGAAGTAGAATATGTCAGCTCTGTCGACGACGCTTTCATCGACGTCCTCGGGAGTGAAGAGCCTGTTGGCACCGAGGTATGTGTTCATGGTCCTTTCCTTGTCATCGGTGAGGAGGATGATGGAGGTTCCTGTAACTCCTTCCTTCTTCGTCACAAGGTGATCCTCGACTCCGCTTTCCCTGAGTCTCTCTCTGTACATTGCCCCGAGTTCATCGTCACCGATGCTTCCGGCAAGTATCGTCTTCGCTCCGAGGGAGGCGAGTGTTACCATCGTATTGGGGCATGAGCCGCCGCAGGAGTATCTGACGTCCCTGTTCCTGGTATGTTCGACGATTTCCTTCTGCTTCTCGGTGTCAATCAAGAGCATTGTGCCCTTGCTCAGGCCGAGCTCGTCGAGATCCTTTTCAGTGACGGAGCAGATATAATCTATAAGAGGATTACCGATTCCATAAACATTCAGCATACTGAAAGTATAAAGCCTGAAAGCTCTCTTAACAATATTACTTTCACTCTCAGTGTTCTTCTTTTTCTGCGACACTAGATGTGAGTTTTTAACACGTTTTTAACATTTTTGCACAATAAGGAATTAGAGTGTGGAAAACGGAAGACTGGAAGGGAATAAAAGACAGAATGTCGTATAAATAACAATTCAATGCAATTATTTATTATAAAACGACTTAGATTTGGAAGTTCTATTTGAAAATCAATAGAAATTATATAAGTTTTTAATGCATTATATAGGGGTGCGGCAGATGTGAAAAACGCGAGAAAAGAGAAGTTTTTAACAACTTTTTCACATTTTTCATCTTCTTTTTCCACCGCACTCTTAAATCACTGAATAATATGGATTTGTGCCGTGGTGGTATCTTCCTCGGCACCAGTGGACCTAGTGTCTCAGCTTCATGAATACGGTGTCGAGATAGTGGAAAAGCTCTCTGACGTTACCCGGCCACTCTCTCTCCATGAGGGGCCGAGGATCCATCATGAAGGATGACGGAATCTTTTTGTCCTTCCTGTATTTTCTGACAAGTAGAGGAATGTCCTCAAGATGACTGGAGAGAGGGGGAATACATATGGTCTCGGAAGATATCCTCTGGTAGAAATCCTTTCTCAGTTTCCCTTCCTCAAGAAGCTGCTCCAGCGATTTCTGGCTTACTGTTATGAGTCTGAAGGAGGAGACGGTGAATGTATCCTTTCCGAGGGTACGGAAGGTGCCGTTTTCAAGAGTGTCGAGAAGCTTTGCCTGATTTTCGGGTGTGAGATTCTCCACTTCGTCAAGAATGAGCGTAGACTGGTGTGCGGAAGCGAGCAGTCCATCCCTTGCAGTGCCTGCACTTGTATAAGCGCCCTTCGCATGTCCGAAAAGTTCGGAATCCGAAAGGGCGCTGTTGAGACTTGCCGTATTGAGATATACGTGGTCTTTGCCGCTGAGGCTGCTTATACGGTGGATGGTCTTGGCAGAGAGTGTCTTGCCCGTCCCCGTATCACCGGTTATATGGACCGGAAGCGACGAGCGGGAAGCGTTTATAATCGCGCGTCTCAGTCTGCACATTCCGGGACTGAGGCCGATTATCCTGTTTTCGAGAAGTTTATAATGGTTCATCCCCTCCCTGACCAGGTTCAGGCGGGATCTGAGCATGAAAGCCGTGATTTCCGGTGATATGAATGATACGTTTTCGAGGTCTGCGAGTTCGAAGACATTGCATCCGCTTATTACGAAGAGCGGCACTTCAGGCGGCAGTATGCTGTGAGTTCTCCTTATGAGTGAGATGTCATCGGAAGAAAGCACAACGACATCTTCGAAGCCGAAGCTGTGTTCCAGAGGCGAGTCAGGGCAAATGTGGCATTTATCCTGCGGATTGCACGCTTCCCTGAGCGTGTCGGTAACGGCGTTTTCACGTCCGAATACGTAGGTGGTCATATTTCCGTCCTTTCCCCGCGTAGGGCCTACAGTATTGAACGGGAATATCACGGCGTCAACTGTCTCTCTCAGGGGCTTTTAATGCGTCAGAGTCTGTAAAGCGGCTGCTGTGTAGACAGTACATGTCTCGGCCCTGAGTATGTTGGTCCTGAGAAGTACGGGTAAAAAGCCCCTTTCTTCGGCCTGGAGGCACTCGGAGTCGGAAAAACCGCCTTCGGGTCCGACGAATGCGGATATAACAAAATTAAGATTTTTATTTTCCCCGACGGCTTCCTTAAGTGACAGAGTGCGTTCCCTGACAGCCTGATGGAGTATGATTTTCGTTCCTTCGGCCTTTTCCACGGCCTCCTTGAACGGTACAGGTCCTTCGAGAGAGGGGGCCTTTCCTCCGCACTGCTGAACGGCTTCCTTCAGAATTGTCTCGAGTCTTTCCTTCTGATGGGATGAGAAATCCTTCTCCTGACAGAATTCGCTTGTTACGAATATAATCCTTCTTACACCTGTTTCCGTGAGGGCTCTGACGACGCTCTCGTTCTTCTTTCCCTTGAGTACCGATACATACATGTCTATGGGAGTGAAGGGGCCGGAATAGCCGGAAAGGCTGTCGAGAAGACTCTCTTCGGGGTTTTCCGTCGGTCTGAGGGAGAGAATGCCGTCAGAAAGGAGGGTAGCCTCATAGCAGTTATCGTCCCTGTCCTTTGCCGTGAAGACTGTGCCTTCTTCAAGCCTCAGCACCTTCGAGAGGTACTGCACTTCCTTTTTCTTCAGCTGGTAGATACTCTCTCCCGAGTATGTCTTGTCGAGGAGGAAGAGTCTCATTTTGAAACGATTTCCTTGAGCTTGTTCACCTCTTCAACCGAGATTCCGCTCTGTATGACCTCCACAGCCTTCTTCAGCTGGGAATCGAATTCGGTGTCCGCAACAGGACGCTTGTCGTAGTCGAGGGAGTAGATGTATTCGTTTCTGATGAGAAGGTGCAGGAGGCTCTCCGGAACACCCGAATCACTGTAGGCTTCAGCAAAGGCGAGGATGTTCTCCTTCGAGTATTCGGGATACTCTTCAAGCCACCTGTCTATATAGTCACCCTTCAGGAACTCTGCGTATGCCTCGAGTTCCTCGTCACTGTACTCCGGAGTTTCGACGATGAAATCGGGCGTGATTCCCACTTCGTGGATGGATGCGCCGCTTGGGGTGTAGTAGTTGGCGACCGTTATGTTGAGATAACCTCCCATGAACGAAATCGAATACTGCATGATGCCTTTTCCGTAGGTTGTAGAGCCGACGACGATGGCCCTGTTGTTGTCCCTGAGTGCTCCGGTGAGGATTTCACTGGCGCTTGCTGTTCCTCCGTTGACGAGAAGAACAACGGGGAATTCGGGTTCTACTGCAAGATAATCATTCGATGTGTAGGTGGTGTCCTTGTTGTTGGAACCTTCCTTGAATTTCGTTGTCATGAGGACCTTGCCGTCATCGACGAACATGTTCGCGATGCTGAGTGAGGAATCGACGACACCGCCGCCGTTGTTTCTCAGGTCGATGATGAGGCTTGTTGCACCGTTTTCAACAAGGTATGCAACATCTTCCTTGACGCTGTCGAACGTCGTCTTGCTGAATTCCGTGATTGCGAGGTATCCGATATTGCCTTCGAGAATCGTCTTCGATGTCGATGGAGTCGTAATTTCCTCCGGCATTAGCGTCACGTCGAAGACTGCAGAGCCGCGGTGGACGGTGAGTGTGATCGGCACTCCTTCCGTTCCCCTTATCTTCTTGCTGGCATCTGTTGCATTGAGTTCGTAGATTTCCTCGCCGTTGACATGGCTGATGAGGTCTCCCGCTCTCAGACCCGCCCTGTCTGCAGGACCGCCGGGGAAGGGGGACGTGATCACGACCATGTAGGTCGTGGGGTCATCCCAGTCGGTGTATGCGGGATTGACCTTCGTGAGATATGTTCCGATACCGACGTACTTGCCGTCGCTGTCTTCCCTGTATTCCTCGGCTTCATCGGGTGTCACATAGTATGAATACTTGTCGCCGAGGGAGTCTATCATTGCAGATATGACGGCATTCTGCA
Organism: Sphaerochaetaceae bacterium; assembly: GCA_963626615.1. Lineage (GTDB taxonomy): Bacteria > Spirochaetota > Spirochaetia > Sphaerochaetales > Sphaerochaetaceae > Ornithospirochaeta. The sequence goes on along the minus strand of CAVFYD010000030.1, from coordinate 19,360 downwards.
TCTTCGTGTTGTCTATTTCGTAGAGATAGTTGGTATCGAGATAGCTGTAGAGGTTTCCGAGAGCGTAGAGCATCTCCGTAAGCGATGCCGCGGAAGCCGCGCTTCCCTGCGCCTGGGATGTATACTGGGCTGTGCTGGGCATCATGTACTTCTCGAATGAGGGTGCCGCGAAGACGAGCGAAGACGATATCAAAACAAGTAAAAGAACAGCCGTCAGTTTTTTCATAGTGATAGGATAATCCTCTTTTTTCAAAAGAGGGATATTTTTATCTGTATATTTTGTGTTCTTTTATTCCGTCCTTATCTTTCTCAGAATTGTTTAAAGAAATACAAAAGGATATACTCACAGCATGGTATTGTTCGTCGATTATCCTTCGTGGTTGTCACCATATGTCATAGAGGGCCTTCCGGTAAGATGGTACGCTGTCATGTACATCTTCGCATTCGCAACGGCTTATCTGTTCTATTCCTGCACTACAAAGAGAGATAACACCATAAGGGGAGGTAAGGAAACAGCGGAGAACTTCTTCCTTACCGTTGTAATATCATTACTGGTGGGAGCGAGAATAGGATCGTGTCTCTTCTATGATGACGCTTCCTATTATCTGACGCATCCCTGGATGATCTTCTGGCCCTTCAGGAACGGACATTTCACGGGCCTTCCCGGCATGAGCTATCACGGCGGTGTCATCGGTGCCGTAATCGGCGGCTTCATATTCACGAGAGTGAAGAAGCTGAACTTTCTCAGAATGGCCGACCACATTGCACTCTGTGTTCCGTTTGCCTATACCTGGGGAAGACTGGGTAATTTCTTCAACGGCGAACTCTACGGCCGTATAACAGCATCCCCCATCGGCATGGTATTTCCCGACGCCACTCCATTCAGCACTGCCTACAAGTGGGTAAGGGACTTCTGTGATGCGATAGGTATGGAGTATACATCAGGCTCATACGTCAATCTCCCCCGCTGGCCCAGTCAGCTCTTCGAAGCCTTCTTCGAGGGCATAGTGCTGGGAGTCATAATGTGGTTCATAATGAGGAAAATCAAAGAGAAGAGGAATCTTGCCGACGGCACGATGCTCTCTTCCTATCTTATCGGGTACGGATGCATCCGCTTCGTAATCGAATATTTCAGACAGCCCGACAGCGACATAGGCTATGTTCTCTCCTTCGGTGAGAAGAGCAGCAACATCTATGTCTTCGAGAGCCTCGGCAACATCTCCAAGGGACAGGTTTTCTGTTTCCTGATGATTGCCGGCGGCATCCTGCTTCTCATAATCAGCAACGCAATAAGGAAAAGAACGAATGATAAACGAAAGAGTTGAACAGATCAGAAAATTGATGGAGAAGGACGGCATCGATGCCTGGTATGTGACAGGCACCGACCCTCATCAGAGCGAGTACGTCGCTGCAAGATGGAGAACGAGGGAATTCATATCGGGTTTCTCGGGCTCTGCAGGAACTGTAATCATAACAAAGGACAAGGCACTTCTCTGGGTTGATTCGCGCTACTACATCCAGGGAGCAGACCAGATACAGGGAACAGAATACATCCTCATGAAGGATGGTATGGAAGGTGTCGACAAGCCCGTTGACTGGCTGAAGAACAACATGGAGAAGGGGACGGTTGTCGGCGTTGACGGACAGACGATTTCGATTGCGGATTTCACCGGCATGGAGAAGACACTCAAGGAGAAGGGCGTTGGCCTCAAGGCAACAGGCGACTACTTTGATAAGGTCTGGACAGAGAGACCAGCTCTTCCCTTCAGCAGGTGCGTGAGCATGGCTGACGAATATGCCGGATTCACAAGATCGGCAAAGATTAACTTCGTGCGTCTCAAGATGAGACAGAAGGGTTATGACTGGACATTCATTTCCTCAATCGACGACATTGCATGGCTGACGAATCTTCGCGGGGACGATATCCCGTGCAACCCGGTTTTCATCTCCTACGCTTTCATTTCCTTCGATAAGGCTATTCTTTTCGTGGACAGGAAGCGCTTTGATAAGGACCTTGTAAAGAAAGTCGAGGAAGATTTCGAGATAAGACCCTACACAGATGCATCAAAGGACATTACTTCCCTCACGGCCAGGGGAAAGGGTCTGTATTCGGGAAAGAAGGTCTGCTATGCGTTTGCACCTGCACTCCTCAGGAAGAGGAACACCGACGATACAGATATAACAACAACTCTGAAGGCAAGAAAGAATCCCGTCGAGATGGAGGGCATGAGAAGAGCTCACTTCCTCGACGGTGTCGCATTCGCGAACTTCATGGCGTCCATCGATCCGCTGGGCTCCTACACGGAGCTTGAAATAGCGCGCCGCTTCGAGGACGAGAGAAAGAAGATGGAAGGTTATCTCGGACCTTCATTCGAGCCCATCTCGGCGTTTGCCGAGCACGGCGCAGTCGTGCACTATTCACCCTCCCCGGAGAGTGACAAGAAGGTCGAGGGACAGGGCCTCCTGGTACTCGACACGGGAAGCCAGTTCGAATTCGGAACGACGGACCTTACGCGTACGCTTCTCTTCGGCTCCGAGGCAACGGAAGCCCAGAAGAAGGACTATACTCTCGTTCTAAAGGGACACCTCGCACTTGCACGTGCAATCTTCCCTAAGGGAACGGTGGGGGCACAGCTTGATGTGCTTGCAAAGCAGTTCCTCTGGTGCTCATGCGAGACATACATGCACGGCACGGGACATGGTGTGGGATGCCGTCTCAATGTCCATGAGGGACCGATGAACATCTCCTCGCGTCTCATCGACGTTCCGCTCGAGACAGGAATGGTCATCTCTGACGAGCCCGGCGTCTACAAGGCCGGAAGATGGGGAATCAGAATCGAGAACCTCATCGCATGCCAGAGCTTCGAGAAGTCCGAATTCGGAGAGTTCTACAACTTCGAGGTACTCTCGATGGTTCCGTACGAGAAGAAGCTTATTGATGTAAGATATCTCAACGATGTCGAGATAGCACAGATTGATGCATATCATCAGTGGATAAAGGACCAGCTCATCGACTACGTCTTCGAAGAGACGAAGCCCTGGCTGGAAGAGGCTACAAGCCCGCTCAGAAAGTAGTTAAACGGGAGACAATCCCGAGAGGAGAAATATTATGGTTGAACCTTTGAAAAGAAACGGAATCATAAAGAGAAACGGTCCGGTCGTCCTCGTCATCATGGATGGTGTAGGTTTCGGTAAGTACAAAGAGGGTGATGCGGTTGCAAATGCTGTCACAGGAAACCTCGACAAGTTCTATGCCACAAGTCCGTGGACGAAGCTCAAGGCTCACGGAACAGCTGTCGGCCTCCCGACCGATGCAGATATGGGAAACAGCGAAGTCGGACACAACGCAATGGGTTGCGGCCGTGTATTCGACCAGGGTGCAAAGCTCGTCGCATCTTCGATCAACAGCGGAAAGATGTTCGAGGGAGAGACATGGAAGAAGCTTGTTGCCAACACGAAGGCAAACAATTCCACGCTTCACTTAATCGGACTCCTGTCTGACGGTAACGTTCACTCCCACATCGACAACCTCAAGGCAATGGTGATTGAAGCCAAGAAGGAAGGTGTTAAAAAGGTCAGAGTACATGCTCTCCTCGACGGAAGAGACGTAGGCGAGATGTCGGCTCTCGACTATTTCGATCCGTTTGCCCAGTTCCTCGCAGACCTCAGCGCTGACGGAACATTCGATGGCAGAATTGCTTCAGGTGGCGGAAGAATGGTCATCACAATGGACCGCTACAACGCCAACTGGGATATGGTGAGAAAGGGATGGGAGACTCATGTTCTCGGTGAAGGAAGATATTTCACTTCCGCTCATGAAGCCATCGAGACTCTCAGGGCAGAGACAGGTGCAATTGACCAGGATCTTCCTCCGTTCGTGATTGCAGAGAACGGAAAGCCTGTCGGAACAATCGAGGACGGAGATTCCGTAATCCTCTTCAACTTCCGCGGTGACCGTGCCATCGAGATATCGAGGGCATTCCAGGAGAAGGACCTCAAGGAGTTCGACAGAAAGAGATTCCCGAAGGTAGAATATGCCGGAATGATGGAATATGACGGGGATCTGCACATTCCTACGCAGTATCTTGTGTCACCTCCGGCTATCGACAGGACAATGGCAGAGTACCTCTGCGCAAGCGGAATCAGGCAGTTCTCCATCTCCGAGACACAGAAGTTCGGCCACGTCACATACTTCTTCAACGGCAACAAGTCCGGAAAGTTCGATGACAAGCTCGAAGAGTATGTCGAGATTCCGTCAGACATCGTTCCTTTCGAGGAGAGACCCTGGATGAAGTGTGCAGAAATCACAGACAGAGTCCTAAAGGAAATCGAGAGCGGCAAGTGGGACCTCATCAAGCTTAACTATCCCAACGGCGACATGGTCGGACACACAGGTGTGTATGAGGCAGTCGTATGCTCGATGGAGGCAATGGACCTGCAGCTCGGCAGACTCAGACATGCCATCGAGAAGAGCGGCGGCGTCATGGTGATTACAGCCGATCACGGCAATGCTGACGATATGTATGAGCACGGCAAGGACGGCTCTGTCAAGATGAAGGCAAACGGGGATCCGAAGCCCAAGACAAGCCATTCACTCAATCCCGTTCCGTGCATCGTATACGATCCGGGATACAACGGAGAATACTCGAAGGATCTCAACACAGGTCTCGGAATCTCATCAATTCCTGCAACCCTCATGAACTTCCTCGGCTTCGACGCTCCTTCCGATTACGACAAGTCAATCATCAGTCTCAATAAGTAAGAGAGACTGACCGGGACAGGGCTCCACCTCATGCGAAGTGGGGCCTTTTTCTTTTATGGAAAGAAATAAAGAGACAATTACCTGAACTCCATACATAGCCTTCCTGAAGAAATTATCATTCAGGTCATAAGGGGAGTAAAGCCGTCAATCGGGGGCAAAAAGAGAAGAGCCTTTTGAGCTCTTCTCGTTGCTGTTATCAGAAGATGGGGTAGGATGAGTAGCCGTATGTCTTTGACGTACCGCTCCTGGACATATATATCTTGTACGTTCCTGTCTTGCTGATGACGTCAAGCTGGGTCGGGAATGTGATTGTTGCTGTTCCCTGTCCGTACGGCAGTGTGAGTGTTATTGCTCCTGTTCCACCGTATGCGACGTACTGAAGAGTGTCCGAGCCGAGGTTTCCTGCTCCTCCTCCGTTCTTTGCATAAACGGAAAGGGCAGTTGTCGTATTTGCCGTGATTGTACCTGTCGAGGAATCTCCGAGCGTCTTGCCGCTTATCGTGATATTTCCCGCCGACTGTGAAGCACCGCTTGATGTCTTGATTGTGATTCCCGTATTCGAGTATGTCATTCCTGACGGTGTCCACCAGTCGGTCTTCCATGCTCCATATGTGAACTTCGAATTTGCAGCGTTGATTTCGCTCTTCAGCCATGTCGTGACAAGGCTCATCAGAGTCTCCGGTGTGAGCGTGTTGTAAGCTGTGACCGTCTTCTCCGTCTTGTGGCCGGAAGTTGATGTTACAGTGAATGTGACGCTGCCGTTCCTGAGAACGGTGATGTTGCCTTCTCCGTCAACAGTTGCGACTGTCTCGTCGGATGAGGAGTATGTCAGACTCTGGATGGTTGCATCGTACGGGAGGACATGGGTCCTGATGGAAAGACCTTCCGTTCCGACTGCGATGTATTCAGAGAGTGTGAATGGCTCGACTCCCGTATCTTCGACTGCGACGACTCTGAAGTAGATTGTGGCACTGGACTTCCTGCCGCTGCTGTCCTCGGCGACAAGCGTGAGTGCGTTGCTGTCTGCATCCATATCCTGGACCTGTGGCATGTCGGAGGAGAGTTCGACTGATGTTCCGCTCTTCACGAACTTGCCGTTGACGTACCATTCTGTAGATACCGCTCCTTCGATTGCAGGTACCTTGAGTACCGCCTTCTTTGAAGGAGTTACGGTTATGTCCTGCGGAGCCGGGTCTTCGCCTTCGTTTATCTGGAGTTTGAGGCTGTCCATCTTCGGCTGTACGAGTGTGATGGTCGGCTCTACAGGTTTGTAGGAATCCGAAAGGGCACTGAATGCGCTGTCGAGATTGAGTTCATCTGTGGAATCTGTGGTTTTTGCCTTAACCTTGTAGCTGTAGCTGCAGCCTGCTGTGATGTCGTTGTCTTCGTATGAAGCTTCAGCTGTCTCTGCAAGAAGAACAGCAGCCGCACCGTCGACACTTCTCCAGATTTCGTAGCTTGTAGCCCACTCGGTTTCGTTCCAGCTGACGGAGATGAAGCTCTGAGCTGTCTCGCTGTCCTTCTCTGTCGTTATGATGACTGACGGTGCAGCAAGTGTTACCGTGACAGAGCCGAGCTCCTTCACGGCCTTCTCGCCGTTCTTCATGCTGTCTGTCGAACTGACAGAGATTGATGCCTTTCCGGGCCTGTTTCCGAAGATGAGAACATCGTTACCCATCTGTGTGAGTGTGAGGGTATCACTGTTGTCGGTTGTCCATTCGACGCTGTTGACAGTTGCATTTGCAGGTTCGACCTCAGCAGAGAGCGAGAGCTTTCCGTTGTAGACAAGTGTTGCAGTATCGGGAGATTCTGCTTCGATACCGGTGACGAATACCTTTGTCGTTATATAGGCAGAGCTCTTCGATGTCTTCTTTCCTCTCTTTGTAATACCTATGACGTCTGCTCTGTATCTGTGGCCGGATGTGAGGCCGGTGAATGTGTAGGAGAGTGTATCGCTGCCGTCGGCGAGGCTGCCGTTGAGTGTGGCTGATCCTGCATTCTTCCTGTCTGTCTCGTCGTAGAGCGAGACGGAAACGGACTTGTAGAGCTGATTGCCGCTGCTGCCGCGTCCGGTGACTGTGAAAAGAGCTGTCGTGTCGGGGTCAGTCTCTCCCGTCTCGAGCGTGAAGTGGACGGCGTTGGCATTTGACGGAGCGTTCGAGGGTGTGATTCTGAATGTATCTGTATCATTCTCGTCGGCAACGGAAATCTGTCCGGCGTAGACATTGTACACGGCAAAGCCGAGCTCCATCACGAGCTCGTCCTCGACCTTCATCTTGAAGAAGCCCTGGAATCCGTCGGATACCGCGATGTCGTCTGCGACGAATGTGTAGCTTGTATCTTCGATCTTTGCCGTCTGTGGTGCCGTGAGAAGCGTATCTGTATAGGTTCCGTCCCCGTTCTGTTCTCTCCTGTAGAACTCGAATGTGAATGCTCCCGTGTTGTACATGTCCTTGAAGTAGCCTGTCGTGCTGATTGCCTCGCTCCAGTCGAACGTTACGGAAACGGTTCCCGTTCCCTCGTCCTCGACTGCCTCGAGCAGGACTGTGGCCGTATTATCGGTGTTGGCGCTTACCGTGATGCTGCCTTCTCCCTCGCTGACCTTCACGCCCTTGAGAGTTCCGGTAACCGTGATGTAGTAGGACCCCACCTGTACTCTGTCGAAGCTTATGCTGTCACCGCTGCTCTCTGCGCTGTATGTCAGGGAAGAATCATCTGTACCTGTAAGTGTTGCGGTATAGCTGTCTGCAGCCTGGAATGATGACGGTGTTATCGTTCTTGTTCTCGAGCGGTCGTTGATTGAGAGGCTGACGCTCACTGTCTGCACCCCTGTCAGGCTAATTTCACAGCTGACCATCAGAATGACCAGAAGAAAAGCCAGAAGCCATTTTGTTTTCCTCATTATGTATTACTCCCTTTTGAGTTGTTGTCAGTTATATAGAAATTGTACGTTTCTTAAACGCACAGGCGACACTATCGAAAAAAAGAAGGGAAAAGGTCAAGAGGAAAAATGACACATGATGAAGATATGCCCGAAAAATACATAAAACGTTATTTTTGCGGGCTTTATTTTGTTGTTTTTCAAATAATTACAAAAATTAATATCAGAGGCTGTCGCCGGCATTGTTGACGAGAATGACAGTGCCGATTATGTAGACGGCCGGGGACAGTATCGCCGACCAGATTCTGTCAAAGAGACAGAGGTAGTTTCCGATTGAGAGAAGAATGAAGGCAATCGAGCGCTTTATGTTGAGCGACGTCTTGTCCTTGACGGCCATGACGATGAAAGTCGTGACTGTCGTGATGTAGACGATTGCTATTCCCGCCTGAAGATATGCGTCATAGACGGATGAAGCTATCGTTGCCACTCCTTCGTATGAAGATACCGGAATGAGGGCTGATATGAAGAACGGAATCGCCATGAACACGAAGTTGTATAGGCTTATGTGTGATGACGAGAAGCCGAAGTATCTGAGCGATGAGAGGAGAAAGAGGCAGGCTGTGGCCGTTATGGAGAAACGCTGCAGGACCAGAAGCTCGAACGGATACTCGAAATAGTAACCGAGAGAGTAGAGCGCATCGGTGACGATGAGGCTGGCCTGGAGTGCAACGACTGTGAAGAGAAGGGGGAGAATCTCTCCGTCCTGGCTGTGGAGCTTGTGCTTTATGAGAAGTGCAGCCTGGGGAAGAATAGAGCAGATGAGAACGACGAGGAACGGCCCATACTTCACGGCCGGAGCCAGAAGACCTCCGACACCCTCTGTCTGACCTGCCCTTATGAGGACGTTGATAAGACCGAATGCGTAGAGCACACAGATTATTATCTGGACAAGAAGCTGATAGAGTATGTATTTCCTGTTCTGTGTCTGCATGTCAGATTGTGTCCCTTACCGGTACTGTGATGTCGGTCTTCGTTCTTACTGCAACGATGTTGGATGCCATGCTTATGAGTGTGATGTCAATCATTGAAGAGAGTGCGTTCAGGAACGGTATTACAGATATGACTGCAGCCTCCGCTCCGTAGGCGCTGATGTTCAGGATCTTGAAGAGAACTATCGTCACAAGTGCCGTTTCGCTTCCTGCGGCCATCGATGAGAGAAGGCTGAGCAGAACTGTCACGAGTGCAATCAGAAGTGATGCGGAAAATGATACCTCTGCTCCGAGTGCCGAGAGAATGGAGAGAACCGTGACTGTCGAGACAAAGCAGGTTCCTCCGCGGTTTATTACAATCCCGAGCGGCGTCGATGTTGATACTATCCTCTTCTGCACTCCGAGGCTGTTTCTGTTTATTGCCCCGTTCTGAAGGGATGAGAAGAATATGTTGCCGCTGACGAATGCGAAGACGATTGACGGGAACACCTTCCAGAGTATCTCATAGGGATTCTTCCTGAAACCTGTGAAGACGGCGTAGAGAAGAGGAAGAATCAGGAGGAGCATTATGAGTGATGCGCCTGCCGTTCTCAAAAAGAATGACGGAGCGACGAATGCCGTCTTCTCTCTCCAGAGCGTGATGAAGAAGTCCGTTCCCTGAATGTAGACATACAACGCTCCGAAGTAGGTTATGCATCTTCCGATTCTGTACATTGCCTCCGAGAGTGAATTGAATACCGTGTAGGAAGGACGGATTATATCCGATGAAGGCGTTATCGCCATTCCCGTAATCAGGGCAAGGAGAACCAACGGGAGGAAGATCGTGTTCATCGAAGAGATGATTCCGGTGACATCAATTGCTTCGGCATGGGCATTGTAGAGCGCGACGTAGTCTCCTCCGGCAGATGCCGTGACGGGAAATGTGAGCGAGAAGAGAGAAGATGCGAGTATTGCGAGAAGCGCCAGTGCAGCAGATGATACCAGAGCCCAGATGATGCTGATTCTGACGGCCTTTCCCCCGAGTCTGTCCTTTCTGAGAGATGCTACTCCAGAAGAGAGTGTTATGAATGAAACCGGGATGAAGAGGAACACTCCTGCGGCCGTAAGATATTCGGAAGCATAATGCACGGCAGTGTAGACAGCCGACGACTGGGGAAATGCGAATGCTGTTGCTCCCGCCATCAGCAGGGCTGCCAGATATGTAAGCCAGGTTTCCATAACTGAAATTCTAGTCCTCCTAGTTATTTAAGGTCAATCATCCTTTCAGAAGTGCCGGGAGTCTGTAACCAGAGTTGAACTCCCTCTCGAGCAGTGTCCTTGCGAACGAGTCGACATCCTTTGCCTTTCTGTCACTTGATGCGGCGTAGGAGAGTGTACAGACGAGAATCGTCTTCTGCATGCTTTCCTTGTTGTACCATACGACATCCTGGTATTCGTTGCATCCCGTGAGATTCATGACGCTGTCGTCGTTGAGAAGACAGGAGAACATCTCGAGAGGTGTCGAATCGACCATATCATCCCTGATGAGCATTGTTGCGGAGATGAAGAGTGCTGCCTCATGCATGAGTTCCCTTCTCTGGTTGTCTGAGAGGCAGAGTTCATCAAGTGTCTCCCTGAAGAACTCACCGAGCATCAGGGAGTCCGAAGCAGTCATGAGCGACTTCGGCGTCGTGTCGGAGCTGAACGGGATGAGGGCGAGGGATGCCGCTATCATGACTGGAAGCGTGTTGTCTACACTTGACCATGACGGAAACACCTTCGGTCCCTTTAAGCCGAATGACTTTCCTATGAAGCGTATGAATTTTATCACAGGCTGCGGTGCAACATCCTTCGGTGCCAGTCCCAGCTGTCCCTTCGTTGCCTCCTCCATCGAGGAATATGCCTCGTAGAGAAGAGAGTAGGCTTCAGCGAGAATGAGCAGCAGCTCCCTTTCGTTCTCCTTGTCTGCCTTTCCATGGACAAGATTTGTGATGATGGAGAGAGTCGATTCCCTTCTCAGGGCATCCATTGCCTTATATACCGGCTTGAGCTTCAGAAGGGAGAGAGCCTTCTCGAAGTCCCTTATTCCCTTTGTTCCGTACTCCTCATAGAGCATTCTTATGTAGCCGTCTGTGTCCTCGACTTCCCTTATGTTCCAGAATACCCTGGACTCGTATCCGCTGAGGGAGAACGAGTAGCCTTCGAACATGTTCATTGACGGTGTTATGTAAGTCAGTCCGTCCTGGAAGGAGTCCATGAGACAGAAGTTGTTCGATCCGTAGCTCAGGCCAAGGTTCTGTGAGAGTGTGACGGTCTCTGTCTTTCTTTCGTCCCCGTTCTTCTTCATCTTCGGTGCAGATACTTTTATGCTTCCCTCTGCGGCCTCATAGCGGTTGTTGACGAGAACGAGCGTTCTCTCCTGTCCGGCACCGTTGACGTATGCAAAGACAGATTCCTCTACGTTTCCGTCCCTGTTGATGCAGTCGTAGAGATTGAAGTTGTCGACGTTGGCGAAGAGGTAGCGCTTCCTGAAGAGCGGGAAGATTCTCCTCTCGTGTTCGTCGATGAGCCACTGGTTGGGCTTCTCGTTGTAGTAGGCTCTCTGGTATTCCATGCCGTACTTTTCCCTGTAGCCTTCTATCTGTCCGTGACCGATCATCGGAAGCCCCGGGAGAGTGGCAAGAAGAGTGCAGACGCCGAAATATCTGTCGTCTGAGCCGAACTGTGCGATGGCCGTATCTTCATCGGGATTGTTCATGAAGTTGACGTAGCGTTTCAGAATCTCGGGTTCGAATACAAGGGTGTTCTTTATGGAATCCCTGTACTTCTTGTTCTCCTGGTTCTTCAGCATGTTCATGAAAGCCGAGTTGTAGACCCTGTGCATACCCAGCGTTCTCACGAAGTATCCTTCCATCATCCAGAATGCCTCTGCAAGGAGAAGTGTGTCAGGAGCCTCGACGGCGACCCTGTCGACGACTTCCCTCCAGAACTCCTCCGGAATGCGTGCGTTGAACTCTCTCCCGTCGAGTGCGTGCTCGCTTCTTCCCGGAATGTCCCCGCCTTCTCCCGGCCTGGGGTACCAGAGTCTTTCGATGTGGCGCTTTGCAAGGGTCATTGCCGCGTCGAAGCGGATTATCGGGAAGTTCTTTGCAACGTGAATGATTTTCTGAATGACGGCTTCTCTCGTCGTCGGATTGAGATAATCGAGCTGTGCAGTGTCGTTCCAGGGCATCGTCGTGCCGTCATTGCCGTGGAAGACGTACTTCGTCTCACCCGTATGGCGGTTCCTCATGCGGAATGTGACGGCTGCATCTGTCCTGTCGTAGTAATGGTCCTCAATCCTGACTTCCCAGCAGGGATTCGTGGAGAGATCCGGTCCGTTGTATGTGTATGACGGGAACGGGGGATAGTCCTGGCTTATGAAGTAGTCGGGGTGTTCGTAGACCCAGTTGCCGTCAATGCCGGTATGGTTCGGAACCATGTCGGAAGCAAGCCTTATTCCTCTCTTCTGGCAGCGCTCCTTGAGATTGTATACGGCTTCCCATCCTCCGATGGAGGGGGATATGTCGTAGTCCTTGAGAGAGTACGCCGAAGCGACGGCATCGGGGTTGCCGCAGAGATGCTTTATTTCTGCACTTGCAGTGCTTCTCTCCCAGAGGCCGATGAGCCAGAGGGCGGTTATACCCCTTTTCTGCATCGTGTCGAGTTCCTCGTCGGGAATCTGGTCGAGAGATGTGATGGGCCTCCCATATGCCTTCGAGAGCTGGTCGAGCCAGACGAGTGTGGACTTTGCCAGCATGACGACGCATGGCATCCAGTTGGAATCGGATGAGAATGCCTCGTATTCATTGAGTTCTGAAGAGTAGTCCATGACAGGAACGTTGACGGGACCGCCGGGGCCCGGACCTCCTCTGTCCTTCTGCTCCTCGTTGATGTAGTCGATTGATGACTTGAGCATCCTCACGAAGGATTCGGGAAGCATGTCCGACCATTCGCGCAGGATGTACTGGAGCTGGTCTATGAGTGAATCGGGATAGAGGCGCGCAGGCATGCAGAGGAATGTGAATACATCCTCCGTGTTGGGCTCTCCGTTTCTGAGATCGTCCTTCTCGAATGACGAGAGAACAGACGAAAGTGCCCTGAAAGAGGACGGCAGCGTCAGATTTTCGGGTGCGACGAAGGGACGGGCTGCACTCACAAGGGCCTTATTCTGAAGGATTACCTGATGGATGAAGTATCCTCTCATGTCCTCATCGACTGTTCTGTCATCCTCGATTTCGGTCGGGAATTCTCCTGCGTAGAACTCGAGGGCTTCCTTCAGTTCCCGGTTGCTTTCCACTGTCTGTATGCGGCGGCGGAAGAAGTCCCTGTTCTCATCTCCCAGGAGGTATGTGAGAATTATCTGGTAAACGTAGTGGAGTGTGGCGCCTGCGTTGAGCTTCCCGGCCGAGACTGAAGTGAAGTCTCCGCCTCTCTTCTTCATTTCCTGATTGTATCTGAAGCTGAGAGATGCGGCTTCCTGATAGAACGAGCCCGGCCCGGTTTCTGTCTGGAAGACAGGTTTTTCATATGAAATCAGATTGCGTGTGATCTTTGCGATTCTGAGGTCTCGGTTGGTCATACTCTTTCCCCTTGAGCGGTTATTCTTCGGTATTTTAACATACCAGGAACAGTATAACCTCACCAAAGGGTGAAAAAAATGTCGAATATTATGATTTCCATGTCTTTTCAGTGGATTTCGGAGGCCATTCTCTTTTGATTTCATCAAAGAGACGGGAAAGTGTGATCATTTCGTCCTTCGTAAAGGGCGATGTGACATAGAGACTTACATCTCCGTGTACCGGTCTCCCGATACCTATTCTCAGGCGGTAGAAATCCTCCTTTCCGAGTCTGTCGCGTATGCTCTTGAGACCGTTGTGCCCCTTCGTTCCGCCACCCTTCTGCAGTTTCGCCTCTCCCAATGAGAGTTCCACATCGTCGTGAATGACGATTATCTCATCAGTTTTGAGTTTGAAGAACGATGAGCATTCGCTCACGGCAGTACCCGAGAGATTCATGTATGTCAGGGGCTTCATTATCTTCAGATCTCCATCCGTGAAATAGAAGGAGTGGAACTTTGAGAGATAGTTCTTCCCGGGATACAGCGCGTCGCAGAGGAGGAACCCTGCATTGTGTCTTGTCTTCTCATATTCCTTTCCGGGGTTACCCAGAAAAACCGCACACTTTATCATCTTGTCCTTTCAACTCCTTTCTTCGGGCATTGCGTGTTATTCGGACAGACGGAGCACTTCGGGGAGAGTGGCGTGCATATGCTCTGCCCGTAACGTACGAAGAGCTCGTTGATCTCTATCCAGAAACGGACGGGAAGGATTTTCTCCAGTGCCTTCTCTGTCTCCTCGGGAGTCTTCTCATCCGTCCATCCGAGACGTGTGGAAATCTCATGCACATGGCAGTCAACGCAGATGGCCGGACGGCTGAAACTCAGGTTGAGAACGAGATTTGCTGTCTTTGTGCCAACTCCCGGAAGCGTCATCAGAGTTTCTCTGTCCGAGGGGACAATTCCCCCGTATTTCTCTACGATGATTCTTGCGATTTCCTTTAGTTGTTCGGCCTTACGAAGGTAGAATCCGCATGGTTTAATCAAATTCCGGATTTCTTCAACAGAAAGAGGATATAATTCACTCACAGTCGGTGCTGTTTCAAGAAGCCGTCTTGAAGCCTCAAGCGTCACCCTGTCCTGAGTCCTGAGAGAAATGACTGTGGAGACGAGAATGCGGTACGGAGAGCTGTCCTCTGCCGCAATAAGGCCGACAGCGGGGATGGGAAAGCCGATGGAATCGAGCTTCTCCGTGAAGGAACGGAAGAGATTTTCAACGTATTTTTCGTTTAACATTTTTCCTCTTGTTGTCAGTATCCTCTCAAAAGACTATCATCACGCTATGATTGTTGTACTTAAGAAGGGTATTACCTTACAGGAAAAAGATAAAGTCGTCGAGTTTCTGAAAGGACAGGGTTTCATAGTCCGTGAAATCGTCGGTGAGAACGAGACAGTGCTCGGCGCTGTCGGAACTCATACAATCGACCCGAGAACCGTTGAGCTCTTTCCCGGCGTCAATAACGTCATCCCAATTTCGAAGCCTTACAAGCTTGCCTCGCGTGAACTCAAGAAGGAGGACACAATCGTCCGCGTCAAGGGTGTCTCGATCGGTGGCAACAGGATAAGCGTCATGGCAGGTCCCTGCGCCATCGAGTCATATGATCAGATAATGACAATAGCCGAGAAGGTCAGGGAAGCGGGTGCCGTCATTCTGCGCGGAGGTGCTTTCAAGCCTCGCACTTCGCCCTATTCATTCCAGGGACTGGGAGAGGAGGGTCTCAGGCTCCTGAGAACTGCCGGAGACGCATTCGAGATGCCTGTTGTTTCCGAAGTCGTCTCTCCGACCGACGTTGACCTGATGGCACAGTATGTCGACATAATGCAGATCGGTGCGAGGAACATGCAGAACTTCGAACTTCTGAAGGCTGTCGGAAAGAAGGGTATGCCTGTCCTTCTCAAGCGCGGTCTTGCCGCAACGATTGAGGAGTGGCTCATGGCAGCCGAATATCTCATGTCGAGCGGTACCGACAAGGTCATTCTCTGCGAGAGAGGTATAAGGACATATGAGAAGATGACAAGGAATACTCTCGACTGTTCGGCTATTCCCGCTGTCCATAAGCTCAGTCATCTTCCTGTAATCGGTGACCCGTCACATGCAACGGGTATAAGGGATATGGTCTCTCCGATGAGCCTTGCGCTCCTTGTGTCGGGCGCATCGGGGATCGAAGTCGAAGTTCATAACCACCCCGAGAAGGCTCTCTCCGACGGACCGCAGTCGCTCTATCCCGAGCAGTTCGAGAAGCTCATGAGAGATATCCAGGCAATCGCTCCCGTTATCGGGAAGACACTCGAGAAGATACCGCGTCATCTTCCCACATCGATTACGGATGCTTCCGCGACAAGGGAGACAGGAGGCGAGATAAAGGAACCTGTCGTTGCATTCCAGGGAGAGAGGGGTGCATTCAGCGAGCTTGCCGCAAGAAGATTCTTCTCCGAAGACGTAAAGGTTCTTCCCTGTCACTCCTTCAAGGATACATTTGATGCCATCTCCGACAGCTCGGCCACATTCGGCGTTATTCCTATCGAGAACGCACTTGGCGGTGCCGTCTATGATCCCCTTGATCTCATAAAGATACACAGTGAGCTCACAGTTGTGGGAGAGACACAGGTCAGGGTCGTACATAACCTCATAGGTTTCCCGGGCGTCAGGGAAGAGGAGATAAAGAGAATCTACTCCCATCCGCAGGCACTTGCTCAGTGCAGGGAATTTCTTGATAAGCATTTTCCCGATGCTGAAATAATACCGTTCTTCGACACTGCAGGAGCTGTGGCATTCGTCAGGGAAAGCGGAGACAGAAGCGCTGCCGCCATCGCAGGCGCTCCCGCTGCTCTCTACAACAAGATGGCAATCATCCATCAGTCGATAGAGACGAATCCCAGCAATTACACCCGCTTCTACATAATGACAAGAGAGGAGAATGCCGAGAAGGAGCCTATAGCCGAAAGAAAGAGGGAGAAGGCTTCGATGCTCTTCAGCGTCTCCGATGAGCCGGGCTCTCTCATGAAGGTTCTCGAGGTATTCTACCAGAAGGGACTTAACATGCAGAAGCTTGAAAGCAGACCCATCCAGGGAAAGCCGTGGGAGTATACATTCTATGTCGACGTACTTGTTCCGGACTATTCGAAGTTCGATGAAATCTGTGCCGAGATAAAGAATGCCACCGAGAGTTTCAGAGTGCTCGGTGTCTATGAGAACGGACTGAACTGATGGAAGAGAAGGAATACGGGAAAGTACTTCTTTTCATGGGAGTGCTGTCGACAAAAGGTTTTCCGGAGAAACTCAGAATCTCTCTTGAGGAGAAGTTCGGTCCGATAGACATCATATCTCCGACGATTCCATTCTCGTTCACGGACTACTATGTTCCGGAGATGGGGCAAGATATCGGGAGATTCTTCATCTCGTTCAGAAACCTCGTGACTCCTGACGAACTCAGAAATGCCAAGCTCTTCACCAACAGACTTGAGAAGGAATGGGCACAGGACGGGAATAGAAAAATAAATCTTGACCCCGGAACGATGAGTTCTGCGAATGTTGTTCTGGCCACGACGAAGAACCGCTCCCACCGTATCGCAATAGGCTCCTCTCTCTTTGCCGAAGTGACTCTGATTTATCAGAATCACGGCTTCGTGTCATTCCCGTGGACGTACAGCGACTACAGGAGCGATGAAGTTCAGAAGACTCTTCTGATCTTCAGGAAAAATCTCCTCGATAAGCTCAAAGAGGAAAGAAAGAAACAGAATAACTGAAAACAGAACTTTGTTAATTAAATTAACTAACCCTCTTCGTCATTTCGCGGAGGGTTGTTTCTTTCCTGCTGCCTTCAGTTTTATGATCATCAGGGCGACCATCACACAGAGAGGCGCTAGAATTGATTTGAGGGCAAGGTTCATGCTGATCCTGTCAGCGATTGTTCCGACGACTGAAGGCATGACTACAGCGCCGACTGTGGCAACTGCGATGCATGTCCCGGTGGCAATCGTGGACTCTGTGTACCTCTTCTCGTTTGTAGAGAGCACTGTCGGGTATATTCCGCCCATGCTCAGCCCGATTCCGAATACGCTTACGGCGGCAAGAACTGACGATGAGGTATTCACGAGAAGGAATGTGAAGAGAAGCATTGATGAACCCAGGAAGAGGATGATCTTTTCCTTCTGGATCTTCTGAGAGAGTGCGGCAGAGAAAAGTCTGCTGATGAGTATCATGAGCCAGAGAAGTGCGGACATGGCATTTGCGAGAGAAGATGGGAATATGCCCTGGTTCATGAGGTATGTCACCAGCCACCCCATGAATGTCGATTCACCGCAGAGATAACAGAAGAGTATGAATGTGTTAATCCAGAATGAAGAAGAGAAATGCAGAGATGCGTCTCCTTTTTTTCTGGTTTCTCTTGTGCTGCTCATTTCGGAGAAGTGGAAGAGGGTGAGAGCACTTGCCATTCCCAGCGCGATTATGACGGACGGTATTCTCCATCTTGCCTCACCGAAGAATACGACGAGGAAGGGACCGATGAATGCGCCTACAGCGAAGGATGCGTGCAGAAGATTGAGGCCTGCCCCCTTGTTCCCCGCATACTGGCCGACGACAACGTTCGTGATGTTGCTCATTGTTCCTCTTCCTATTCCCATGAGAACGAATGCAAGAAGAAGGGCGACGGGATTTCCTGTCGCGATCATTATAATGAACCCTAAAACAATACCTGATCCGAGCAGAACAGTACTCCTGCGTCTTCCGACAGCATAGGGAAGAAAACCCGATAGCCATACGGCGAGAAGATTTCCGATCTGGTTTATGGAGAGCAGTGTGCCCTGGAATGAATAGGTGAGACCCCTTTCCGCTATTATGTCGGGAAGAATCGAACCGAGGGTGTTGGCCATCATCCCCGAGAAGAAGAATGCATAATAGACCCTGTAGAGAAGTCCTTCCTTTTTATCCTGGACATCCAGGAATCTGCTTACTGAAAACATAGTGCCTCCTCCGACAGTCCTCTGGCCGTCATATCAGATACCAATACTAATATGCTGAGAAGGGGAGCTGTCCAATGATTTCTGAAAAAACACATGCATTGAGTCTGACTCATAGAACGGTAAAGAAACGGCAAAGATTGATTCGATAAGAAAATTTTCTCTTTTTTTTCATAAAACGCAACTTCTATAATTGCTTTCGGGTGTGAGGGGAATATCGATATTCTTCCGGATGGCTGTGTCCTCTTCATACTCAATACCAAAAATTGGAGGAGACTTATGAAAAAGTCGATTATCGCAATCATGATTATCGCTGCCATCGTTCTTCCTGTATTTGCTCAGGGCGGAACAGAAGCAGCTGCAACAACAACGAAGTCAGTTACACTTCGTCTCAGTGAAGTTCACGCAGAGGGTTATCCGACAACGCTCGCAGACCAGGAATTCGCTCGTCTTATCGAAGAGAAGACAGAGGGAAGAATCAAGGTTGAAGTCTATTCCGGCGGAACACTCTACGGTCAGGAAACAGAAGCAATCGAAGCTCTTCAGCAGGGTTCAATCGCATTCGCACGTGTCAGTGCATCTCCTGTTGCATCATACGTACCGGCACTCAACGTCATCCAGCTTCCTTATCTCTACAGAGACGGCGACCACATGTGGGCAGTTCTCAACGGAGAAATCGGACAGGGCTTCCTCTCTGAAATTCAGGCATCCGGCTCGGGTCTCGTAGGTCTCTGCTACTATGACGGCGGATCAAGAAACTTCTATACAACAACACCCGTACACTGCGTAGCTGACCTCAAGGGTCTCAAGATCAGACTCCAGAACAACGCAATGATGTGTGAGATGGCATCACTGCTCGGAGCAAACCCTGTAACAGGAATCGGACCTAACGACATCTATTCCGCAATCCAGCAGGGAACAATCGACGGAGCAGAGAACAACTGGCCGACATACGAGAGCAAGGGTGACTATCAGGTAGCACCGTACTTCTGCCTCGACGGACACACAAGAGTTCCTGAAATTCTCCTCGCTTCAGAAGATGCACTTGCACAGCTGAGTGAAGAAGATGTTGCAATCATCAAGGAATGTGCAAAGGAAACACAGGAATACGAGATTGCAAAGTGGGCTGA
>CAVFYD010000029.1:0-25583 GCA_963626615.1 Sphaerochaetaceae bacterium | reverse complement strand
GGTAGTCAAAAACGAATAACTGATATAAAGACAAGTCAAAGCAAGAGCGAGACTCATCTCATCTATTTTACTAATATTATTATAGCATATTTCGGGGGGAGTGGTGAAGATTAATGCAGGCCGGTTCAATCCCAGTAGGAATTCATTCCTCCGTCGCTTTCTTCTGCGTCTTCCGCCGGCTCTTCGACCGTTTCTTCCGTGTCTTCTTTCCCGTCTCCGACAGATTCTGCTGTTTTCTCTGCGTCTCCGGCTGCGTCTTTTTCCTGACTGCGTCCGGCATACGGGTCAGAATCCGAATCAGAAATAAGTTCTTCGCTCCAGCCGGCCCCGATACCGAAGGAAGTGAGAGTGTCGGCATAGTCTGCCATCGCGTCCTTGAGGTCGTCTGTCAGATTAAACCCGTCACTGTCGACTTCAGCAGGTTCTGACGCCTTTTTCTTTTTTCTTTTCTGTGTTTTCTTCCCGCCGTTTTCTCCTGTGCTGCCGTTGTCAGACGTCTCTTCTTTTTCTTTTTTTCTTTTCTCTGTTTTTCTTCCGCTATTCCCTGTTTCTCCATTTTCATTCTTTATTTCTTCATCAGAAGAGAGAGAAGGCGGTTCGTTGTCTCTGCCGTCATTCACATCTGAAACATCGGCAGAATATCCGGCATTGTCTTTTTTGTATCTTTCTATACCGTCAAGTTCTTCTTTAAGAGTTCTGACGGTTCTGTTAGTGGATTCAATGGAAGACTCGATTTTGCGGTTAATGGCCGCAATTTCGTTGCGGAGTTCTCTGAAGATACTGGAAGTATCAGCAGAGGCAGTCATATACTGGCTGAATTTCTGGTCCAGGGCATCAACCTTCTGTTGTGTGCTGATAACGTCCTTTCCGACCTTAGTATAAGATTCCTGTACTGTATCCTTGACATCGGTTGTCCGTCTGTCCTCTCGTTCTTCGTATTTATTGATCTGCGCAATGCTCATTGCGCCGGCCATGCGAGCGTCAGAAAGTCTGATTGTACGTACAACGGAAGCCCATGAGGGGAAAAGGTCAAGACAGAAGACCGAAAGCGCAAAAGCTCCCGCTCCGGTTATAGCAAGAGCACCCCAGAAATACCATACCCCGCCGAAAAGCACCCTGAATGCGGATATCCCGAATACTGCAAGTCCCAGAACAGCCATAAGAGCTGATGATGCGGCCATAACCATCCAGAAAGCTGCTCCGTAACTCTCCCATTTCTTTTCCGTGTTTTTCTTTTCCTTGTCTTTTGAGTGTCTGCTCATCCAGGCCTCCGTATCTATATTATTATAGCACATTTCGAGATATGACACAAAAGACCCCGTGCGGGGTCTCGTTTCTGCAGGAAAAAATGCGTAGACTATCCTCTGCCGCCTCTTCCGGTATCAGCTACGGGCTCCTGAGTCTTCTGAAACTCTCCGCGTCTGTAATTGTTGTTTTCAGCATAGACCTTTTCGTAGCTGCGGCCGGCTCTTTCGTCAGATCTCCTTTTGAGAAGAGCCATTTTCCCGAGTTTGATATTCTCCTGCTGCAGAAGCCATCCGCGAGCCTTTCTTTCCTTTGCTTCAAGAGTCTTCGCGAGCTTTTCTGCATCATCCTTGTTGCGGACGTTATAGATGGTAGAGAAGCTGAAATCTCTTATGCCGTCGAATCTGCCGCCGGTTGCCTTTTCAAGATCGATGCGGATTGTGGTGCCGCCGTCACGGACGCTGATGCCCTGTTTTGTCATCCTGTCGACAGCCTCCGGAGTCAGTTCGAATCTCGGTTTCATGTCAGGGCCGTAGACAGTCTTGAAATTGCCGTCCATCCATGCGGTGAGACCGGCTCTCAATGCTGCGCTTCTGTCAGCGATATCCTGACTTACAAGAGTCTTTATCCCCTTGTACGGGATTCTGAGAACCCCGCGTGTCATCAGGCAGCCGGCAAGAAGTATAGTAAAAAGAGATTTCGGTACAGACATGCGTTCATAATGGGCAAGGAACTCCTTCATGGAACCGACTACGGCATCCTTGCAGAAACCGAGCCGAGCCGCGAAGATATCGCTCTTCTTATATCCTTTCTGTTCCTTTTCATCCCCGGTTACTCTGCGCAGCGCGCCTTCGTTGTCGGTAACCTTCAGCGGCTCCTTCAGTTTCTCGTTGACATAGACTTCTTCCTCTCCGTTCGGTTTGGAATTCGCAGCTTCCATCTTTACGTCCGAGTTGTTGTAGACCCATCTGCCGAGTTCAGACTTGCGGTGGTGCTTGAAATCTTCATAAGCCGCCTGTGCCTTTTCGGTTTCCATGTGAGCCTGATATTTTTCGATTTCAGGAGCGCCGGCATTGTTGATTTCAGATTCGT
Organism: Sphaerochaetaceae bacterium; assembly: GCA_963626615.1. GTDB lineage: Bacteria > Spirochaetota > Spirochaetia > Sphaerochaetales > Sphaerochaetaceae > Ornithospirochaeta. Next base: position 23,246 of record CAVFYD010000029.1, on the reverse strand, counting down.
TCTCCTTTGCTTTTGTCCATGCATTGCGGAGTCTGACGCCTTCGGGTGAGAGAAGCGCGATATAATCTTCGATTTCCGGATTAAGCTTCTCCCATGCGGTTATCTGTTCAAGATCAGCAACCTTTGCCTTAACGACAGTCTTGAGAGCATCGACGCCTTCAGCGCCGAGCTCTGCCTGTTTTCTGTCGATTCTGGCTGCAATAGTATCGAACGACATGCCTTCGGACGAAGTTTTCCCTCCGTCCGTACAGTAGTCGACAATACTGTCGAGATATGCGCGGATTGCAATCTTCTCGTCCTTGTTACGGTTCTTTACAGCTTCATATTCTTTTACATAGGCCTCATCGAGCCACTGAACGATTGTATTGATGCCTTTCGTGCCGTAAAGCGCGCCGTAGCCGAAAGATTCTCCCTGACCGAAACAGAGTGTATGTTTCTCATCTCCTGCGACGGCATCGAAAAGTTCGAAGCCCTGCACAAGCTTGAGGGGGAGACAGGTGTTGACTACACTGTCCTTGTCATCGCCGTCACGGAGGATACACATTCCACCGTCGGGGGAGAGTGCATCCAGGAAATCCTGGCGGACTTTCGGATCGAGTGCGTAGTACATATCCTTCATGGTACCGTTTACGCCGTCCTTGAAGGTTTTTGTTCTGACGCAGAGATTTCTGTAAGCCTCCTGCATCTTTTCGTATGCAGTTCTTACAGCTTCGCTGCTGTCGAGTTCTCTGTAAGTGTCTGCCGAATTTATCCTGCCGTCGGTTTTTCTGACGATTCTGTCGAACTCTGCATCCCAGACTGCCGAAAGCTCGGCTTCTGCCGTTTCAACGGCTATGAGATTTGTCTTGAGTTTTTCGAACATTGCGGCATCGCCGCCGAGTCTTTTCCTGAAATCATCAATCAGGTCCGCGCCTGTTCTGCCTTCTGACGAAATGAAGAAATTCTCGCAGTCAACGTTTTTTGTTACCTGATTATAACTGTCGAGAAGTCCTGCCATGCCGGCTGCGATATTTCTGGCATGCTTTTTTATGAGTTCGTTGTATCTCAGAGGATTGTTGACTATCTGGCCGAACGAGCGCCCTGCAAGTCCGGCATCGCCGATTGACAGGTTGCCGGAGTTGATGAACACGCTGCCGAGTCTGTCAGTTCTCTCATCGGCGTTGTCATAAAGCTTCCCTGCTGTCATATATGCATCGAAGAACTGGCGGGAGAACTCGCGCCGTTCGGTATTTTCGATGCGCGAATAGCTGTCAACGGTTGAAGAGAGGAATTTTTCAGCCTTCTTCAGCCCGGCAACCTGCTGTTCACAGTCATTCTTTTCGCGTTCGGCCGCTGCTATATCGCCGGAAGAAACAGGTTTTCCGATATCCATATCGTATTTCAGCTTTTCGTACTTTTCGATTAAGCTTTTGAGTTTTTCTTCAGCTTTCGTTATGCTGATGCGGAATTTTCCGGCTTCTTTCGCAAGCGCATCATTCTTTTCGGCCGCCCTTGCAGATGCCTTGATTCTGTAGTCGGCATCCCTGTTCATCGCAGCAAGGTAGTTCTCACGGTTCGAGAACTTTGCAGCAATCCTCGTTTCCGCCGGTGCATTGTTCTTTTCGAACTCGCCTCTGCCATATGCTTCATCAAGAAGGTCTTTGATGCTGCCGGTATTGTTGTCATATTCCTGCCAGAATGCACCGTTTTTGATCCACTGGGAAATTTCCTTTATCTTTTCCTCTGCAGCGGACGCATATCTCAGTTCCTTCTCTTCGTCTGAACAGAGCAGGGTTCTCACCCCCTTGACATGTTCAAGCTCGGCGGTCTTCATCTCATCTTCGACAATAGCATCATAAGCGCTCGGAAAAATCCTTTTGAAGCTTGCTGCGTCAGAGGGAAGAGGCCCTCCATACACTTCTGTAATGAAGTCCTTAAGACCGTCGATGTTGCCGTAATAAGAAGAGGCAGCAGTGCCGACTGCGATGCAGTCCCTGAGTTTTTTCAAATTATCGGCGTCGGTCGGTTTTCCTTTCAGATACATACCCGGGTCAGCTGAGACCTTCAGAACAAAGCTTTCAAGCACGGCGGTTTCGATGTCGACATTATTTTCGATGAACTTTTCCGCTCTCATTTCAGCCTTCGGCTTTTCGATTTTCTCAAGGCGTGAGACAGCTTCGTCGAGAACTCTGATATCTTCTGCCAGCTTTCTGTCAACTTCAGCCCGTATCGAACTTCCTTCCCTCTCAGCAACACCCTTTACAGCCTCTTCAATGGTATTCCATACCGCGGCTGGATTTTTTGCATCATGAAGATTTGCAAACTCTGGCGCGCTGCGTCTTACTGTTTCCGTAAAAAGATTGTCTTCAAGAAGGGGGAACTTCCCCATGTATTCCATTCTTTCGAGGTTGATGATCTTCTCTTCCGTGACCATCGGTTTCGGAGTCTCGCCGTCCTTCAGGGATTCGTTGGCAAGTCTGATAACCTCGTTCTGCTTTGCGATATCTTCCTTTTCGTACTCCATCGCTGCACGGAAGAGTGTGCCTATTCTGTAAGGCGGAGCATTCCTGACGGACTCCTCGTATATTCTGCCTTCATTTTTCCGGATATAATCTTCCAGTTCTCTTTTTTTTGCGAGTACAGCTGCATCATCGCCGCCGAATACACGCCTGATGACTTCTTCTTTCAGAAGCCTGTCGGGGGAGAGTATGAGAGGCTTTGAAAATGCTTCTGCTATATCCTTCACGACCGCTCTGCTGTCTGAAAATCCGTTGTGTGATGCGTAATAATCGAGAGCTTCCATGTTTCTGTCTGCCCATGTTCTGATTTTTCCGCTGCCGTCGGCAAGGTACTGTTCCCAGTCTGCTTCGGTATATTTCGGCTTCTCCTCGCTGCTCCCGTCTGCACCTTTGACTGTTTCTCTTGAAAAAAGGTCCATAAAAGCAGAACCGTAAGCAGCCTTGAGTGCATATGTGACAACCGGCCCGTCTTCAGCCGCGACCTTCCTGATTGATTCATCACGCTTTTCAGGGGCAAGATTGACAAAGCTTTGTGCCATGCCGTTTTCAGCAACCCTGACAGCTCCGTCGCCGTACTGGATGTCGGCAATACTCCTGACACCGGGGCCCGCCCCGATTTCGGTGACTTCAGGGGTCAGCGTTTTCTTTTCATAATTATACTTTGCGGCAGCAGTTCCGTAAGTGATGGTAAGCCCGGGAATCTCTGCAAGCGGATTTATGACACGTCCGCCTTTTTCGTACGAAAGATCCAGCAGTTCCTTCCCCCAGCCGTGAAGCTGGCTTGTTCCTTCGAGAAGAACTTTCAGCGGATTGCCCTTAGTATCAGGGTCAACCGCCATCGAACCGGTTTTAACCTCGAAGTAGGGGAGATGGTCGTGAACCGTTTTTCTGAGTTCTGCAGCAAGCTCGTCGGTAAGAAGGACTGTGCCGTTCTTCGGAGCGATGGATATTGCATTGATATCTGCTCTGCCGTCGAGAATAAGAAGTTCCCTGTTCTCCTTCATCCATTCATTAAGGTTCGCGATATCCGCGGCATTGACGTTTCTGCGTATATTGAGCATAACCTTATCGCCTGAACGAATGATGGTAACGCCGTCGACAGGAGGCTGAATCTTCGAAAACTGCTGTTCCTGATTGTCGATTCTTGAAGCAGCTGTTTCAAGCGAATCTTCTGCAGCCTTTTCCCAGAAAAGACTGTAATACTTCGCTTTGAGAAGTTCTTCCATCTCCCTGTACTTGATTATATCAGTATCGGCTGTAATCTTATGTATTTCAGGATCCTTTTCGGCAGGGATGCTGCCCGGATGGTCTTCTCTCTGCTTTTCGCGGAATCTGTAGTCAGCTATGAACGCCTGTTTTTCAGCATCCTCCATTCTCAGCATATCAAGAAGTTTTCTCTGCTCTCTGATATCTCTGGCAGGATTATCCATGAAGTTTATGATAATATCCCATGCAGCCTTCTGATCGGGGTTCAATGCATCGACAAGTTCGTTGAGAGTTTTTTCAGCCATAATTGCGCCTCCAGTCTAAATGATTATAGCATATTTCGGAGATATGGACAAACTGAAGGCGACGGTTTAAAGACAAGACTGCAAGGCAGTCCTGTCAGAGGTTTCTGTATTCTGGAATAACAGAACAGAGATACTCGAGAGGGCTGCGGCTGCCGGCAGCCCGAGAGACGAACGGGAAATCCTTTTCGAATGCAGCTGCCTTATCCTCGCGGTTTCTGATAAAGCTCTTTTCTGAAAGCAGGAAGCGCAGTTCGCTTCTGTCATCAGGGAGAAGATCCGGCGACTCCATGACCTGGCGGCGGAATTTCTTTATCATGCCGTTCACTTTCATCGTTCTGTCTTCGGGAACAAGGAAGGAAGCATCAAAGAGTCTTCTGGAGACAAGCTTTGCCCTGAGACTGACAGGCATGTCGATTTCCCGGTCTTTGTCATTTATGTACATAAGCCATTCGAGACCTGAACTGCGAAGAACGGGAAGATACTTCGGATCGCGGGCGTGAAGAGCAAGGAAGCAGAGCATATTGAGAGCGCTTTCTTTTATTCTGCTGTCTGCGGCATCGTTCATGCCATACCCCTTGAAACCTTCAGCCTTCGGAAGCCCGAGTTTCCCTCTGTTCAGAAGAACATATTCCGATTCCTTTCTGTTTATATCGAAGAGCGGATTAAGGAATGATGCATAGTAGCAGAAAAGTTCCTGTGATAATCCTCCGTAAGCCTGCTGTCTTGCATACGGGTCGTTGATTCTGCGAAAAAGAGCAAGTGCTTCCAGAAGTCTGCGTTCCTGTACGTTTTCGAATATGCCGGTATTGCGTTTCTCGAAAAACATGTCCAGAACCGCTCTGCGTTTTTTCTCTTCTTTGTCTGTGCAGTAATTCTCCCCGTTGATGTCGAAACAGTTGAATGCGCCGAACCCGAACGCTTCGATGAAGGCTGCCGTCTTTTCGTAATACTCTTCTTCTGTCCGGAAACGGCATAGTTCAGCGTTCTCTATGATGTCAGCTGTCTTTCTCATTTCAGAGAGCCAGGATTCTTTTTCTTCTGCATTTCTTCTGTCTTCTGTCTTTATGGCTGCACGGCCTTTTTCAAGGAGGATGTTGTGAAACTTCCTGTAGCCGTCAAGTTTTGCCTTTTCCTTTCTGCGTGCAGCTTCAAGATCTCCCATCATTTTTTCGGATACCGTCATCTTCTTTCCGGCAAATACCGGAAGGATTTCCTCTCTTTTCCATTTGGTGCTGTCGAGGTCCGGTGCGATTCCGAGTTCTTCCCCGAACATATGAACGAAGAAGAAATTCATGAGAGTGTAATATCTGTTCCCGTCCGGAATAATATAGCAGTATCCCGGGAGGCTCTTCTCACAGACATCGCCGCCGGAAAGGACAGGGTTTTCGATAAGGTCGGTGTAATCCGGATTATTGAAGAGCAGAGTATTTCTGCTGCGGCAGAACGGGAGCCGGAAGAAGTGTCTCAGTTCTGGTGAAGGGAAAGAGCCGGCAATTTCAAAATCTTCTGCAGCCGGAAGCCTGTCGAACTTCATGCCGAGAGCCCTGTCGAGAGAGAACTCGTCATACGGAAAAGAACCGTCCAGTGCTGCGGCCTGGCCCTTTCTGAAGCAGACTTCGCCGTCGAACACGGCAGCTGCGCCATGGAAGAGTCTTTTTCTGAGAATCCTTTTTGCCTGAGTCTCTGTAAAAGCAGGGATGACCGGAGCCAGCGTCAGGACCTTGTCTCCGGCGACGGCATTGAACGGCTTGAAGACATAGCACTGTAGAAATTCCAGAATCATCTTCAGGTCCCAGCCGTTGATGCGGACTCCGGTGTCCTCTCTGAAGCTTGTGTATTTAACGTCGCTGTACTTTTCATCAATCCCGTCAAGGGTGATGTATTTAAGATATAGTGTTTCAAGAGACGGACCGCAAAGCGCTTCGGCTTTTATTCCGCTCCAGAAGCCGGCAGTACAGTCGAGAAGCTTTTCCGCGTCCGCAGCCGCATCGGGAGATGAGAGGCTCCGGACTTTCAGAATATCAACCCCGCCGTTCGCATCAGCGGCAAGCCTTTCCCTGAAGCGTCTTTCATCCCCGTCTGCGCGCTTCCGGAGACTGCCGGGTTCAAGTTTCCTGCCGTTTTCGTCAAGATTATAGAAAGGTGTATCGAAGGGAGCGGGGGAGAACACGGTTTCTTTGAGCGGCACGACAGATTCGGGCTCGTCATTTCTTATCCAGACAGACGGTGCTTCAAGCTCGCTGCGGAAATTCTTGTCGTGGAACAGTGCTTCAGCGCGAGCTTTTGTTCTGCGGCTTTTCGTCCCGGTCACATCAAGAGGGGAGACTGCGTCGTCAGCATAGCGCACCACTGCCCAGTCAGAATATTCGGGGTGGCTGCTGACGAAAGCCATCGCCTCGCCGTCAGACGGAAAATATTTCACGCCCTTGTCTTCATCAGAATAAAAATTCCCGGAACCTGCTCTGTAAGATAAAAACACTGTCGGTCTCTCCTATACTTATTATAGCATATTAGAGTCCGGCAGTTTTAATTTTTAACTGCAGTCATGCTCAGAAGTCTTTTCCGAAGTCTTTCCCGACATACCACGGGTTATAGTGATCGCGGGTGTCTTCCGGATATACCAGCGTTCCGACGCCGAGCCTTACTGTCGCCGCCTGTTCAGCGGCCGCTGCGATTGACCCGTTTCTTGACGGAGATGCTGCAACCATAGCCTTGCGCACGGTGAACATGCCGTCAGCAAGAACAGAGTCTTCAACCATCGGGCTGTTCGTAACTGCAGTCTCACCCTTTATTATTTCAGGGTTCTTCTGGACGTTCATGCCGTTTACTACGAGAAGCAGGCCGCGCTGTCTGTTGGCCTCTGATATTCTGTTTCCGCCGATGCTGCCGTAGAACTCAACCGTCCCGTCGCCGAAGCCGTTCTTTTCAAGGTAGTTCATGACAGCTGTGGTGACATTGGCAGAATCTACCCCGAGATCAATCTTCACTCCTTTCTCTACTGCGGCGCGCTGGATCAGCCCGGTTATGAGAAAACTGAAAGTCGAACGCTGCATACTGCTGTTCGCGGTTTCAACGACATCGACTTCAACGCCGTCGAACTTGCTGCCGGGAGCATGAATGAAGATCCCGTCTTTTTCTTCTGCTACATGTACCGTTGCCTTGACTCCGTCGAAGGAAATCTTTCCTCCCGTGGTAAGAGGGATATGAGTCATGTAGCTGATATCAAGATAACCGCGGCCGTCGTCGATTCTCTCCTTCCTTACGGTGACACGGGCGTTGACGACACCCTTGCGGACCTTGACCGGAGTTATTCTGTAATCAGACGGAGGAGTAAACGGTTCTCCCGGTTTCGGACGCTCCATCGCCATCTGCTCCCCTGGACCTCTGGTTTTCGACCCGTTGGGAACAGCCATGTATGCAATGATGTCGCCGGTGCTGACTGTTTCGCCGTCTCTGATTATCCCGTCCGGCCCGAGCTTTGAACAGTCATATCTGCCGCCGACAAGAGTGCTGTCCTGCCCGACAGCAGGATTGAAGATGAATGTCGGACCGAACGGTGAGCCGGCTTCGCTTGTTACGATTTCTTCTCTCTGCTTTTCAGTAACCGGTGCGCCTAAAACATCTGCTCCGTGTTTTGAAAGATATACAGAGTCGTCAGTTCCGAATTCGCACGGTGCCATACCGATAAGAACAACAAGCGGAGGGCCGAGAGTCGCCGAACCGAGGCTGACGCCGGGAGCATCTGTCAAAGGCTGGCCTTTTCTTACGCGCACTCCTTCTCTGATACCGGGACACGGCTGCTGTCTCTTTGCGTTTTTGGAATTCAGCTTCCCGCGCCACCGCAGGTCGACCGTTTCACTGGCGCCGTCGTCATAGTTCACAGTCATGCTTACGGGGTCGTTCTTCCCTTCGTTCGTCATGCCGTATTCAATCTTCCCGATAATGCCGGGGCCTTTTGCTCTCGTGATGAGCTCTTCGCCGATTGCCGGTTCCCTGTCCATAATCAACGACGCCAGCTGTGTCTCTGTTCTGGTTGTCGCGTCTTTCATGTTGGAAGTCTTGATTTCCGTCCTGACCTCCTTGCTGCTCTGCGGCAGACCTGACTGTTCCGTACCTGCCGTATGGTCGCATCTCGGGTCGGGACCGATGTACACCGGTCTGTCGGCATGATACGGATCTATCAGCACCCAGTTCTCTCCGAGCTGTGCAGTTATCATTTCCCTGCCGTTGACATTCTCCGTTCTCAGCGTACCGTCTTCGTTGACGAGGCCGGCTCTTATGTAATAGCAGTATTCGAGAGCGCCTTTGTCGACTTCGCCTTTCGCCTCGAAAGCATTGATCCATCTGATTGATTCAGGAGTGATACTGCCGACATCCTTGAGCTGGTCAAGCGTGAGAACAGGCTTGTAGACAGTGCCGTCCATACCGACGCGGATAAGCGAAAGCATTCTTCCGACTTTCGGCGCGTTCTTGCCTTCCGGTGAACAGGACGGGTCGACGATATAGTTCTGGAGAAGGGTAGGGTCATTCATTTTCTCGTCGAACCTCACTGTCATCTGCGCACGGGGGAACGGGTTGTTTTCGTTGTCATACATTGCGCTGCCCTTGAAGCCGCGCCGCATTCTGGTATACTTCAGTTCCCTGCTGCGGAGAATTCTGGAAAGCTTCGTTTTCAATTCATTCGCCTTTGCTTCTTCTCTTTCTCTTCTTATTCTTTCTTTAAGTCTCTTCTCCTTTTCTTCCTCTGTAAGGTTCTCGTCTTCTCCCTCCGCAGTTTTTTCTTCCTCGTCTCCTCCAAGGCCGAAGCCTGCATCCTTCTCGTCTTCCGGTTCGCTCAAGAACACAAGGTCATCTTCTGCATCTGTCTCGTCGCCGCGGGCGTTAAGGAAGACTTCCCTGAATCCGGAGTTCATGTTGAGCCCGGCTGCAAGGCGCTTTGAAGAATCGGTTTTCGTAAAGTCAGCTGCGGCGATACGGCTGCCGAGTTCTTCAAGAAAATCATAGATGCCGACTTCGAGTGCGTCTCTCATTGTCATCCCGGCCGTCTTCAGTTTCGTATTCCCGTCAAACGCCTTGTTGGCTACGGAGTAGATGCTGCCGTTTTTCTTGAAGCGTCCGTTGCCCATGTTCATTGCAGGGATGTCGGCGAGGCTGCAGTTTTCACATGTGCTGACTGAATACCATTCTCCGCTGTCGTCTCTTCTGTAGACGGCGACAGTTCCGGTTACGGTATGAGTAATGGTGTCACTGATCTTTCTGCTGTCATCTGCTGCCTTGTCCCAGTTCCCTTCGATGTCCGCTTCCTCGATGTTGATACTGCCGACTTCGATTCTGTATTTCGGAAGTTCCGCGTCTTCAGGATATTCGTCGACAGGGTAGACTCTGCCGTTCTGACCGTCGACATAGCAGGCTGTGTTCTTTCTGATGGTGTCGATTACTCCGTTCATGAATTCGCGGTACGGCTGAAGGACAGAGCCGATCGACCACTCGGGCCCGTCTCCGAAAAAATATCTGCCGTTGATTTTTCTGTCGGCAAGCTGAAGGCAGTGGTCGCCGATCTTCACAACTTCCGCATTGTCGTTCTGGAGAATTGCGAGCATCTCGTCTCTGAGATTGAAGTCGAGATTCTTTCTGACAGTTTCGGCTTCTTCCGGAAACGCGCAGCCTTCCCAGTCGTCACCGTAATTGCAGAAAGCCCTCCAGACTCTTTTCTGTTCTTTCTGAATGCGGAATGCAAGTTCCTCGAGTTCGCTGTCGCTCATGTTGTTGTAGAGCGCTTCCCTGTCTTCGTCAGACATATCATCTCCGCCGACCGCTTCTGTTCTGAGCGAAAGATATTCAACTGCCTTATTCGGAACAGCGACATATTTTTCCTCTCCGTCTGAAGTGAGAGCAGAGAGCAGAGTCCACGGCATGACGCTGTTATCCGGATCCTCATCCATGCCGTCCCAGCCGAGTATATCGACCGGACCTTCGTCTGTTTCCATCTCGTACACTGGAGCTTCCCATTTCCAGTCCCCTCTTTCTATCAACTCGTTTCTGATGAATGCCATGACAAACCTCCCTGTGTTTCTCTATTACTATTATAATATATTTAGGAATAATACACCAACCGCAGCCAGGGGTTGGGCTGAGTCTGACCGGAAGTCTGCAGAAAAAAAAGAGAGGACGCATCCTCTCTAGCTTTGATTTTTTTTCTGACTCAGTGTTTGCCGCCGGCGCCGCCGCTGTGACTGCCGGGACTGAATTTCTTGGTATTGATGAACTCGAACTTCCACGCGGCATACTGAGATGCTCTTGTCTTTTCGAAATCAATCGACGCGTTCACAGGATAGGTGTTGCCGGTCTTGGCCTTCATCGTCGTCCTTACACTCTGACCATTGAGCGCAGCCGTAAGACCTGCAGGCGCGAGAGCAATGTTCTCCGGCATCCAGAGCTGATGAGCCCAGATTCTTTTCCCGCACGCCTTGCATGTTGCCTTGTCTCCGAGAAACTCCATTTCGTTTCCGCACCACGGACACGGCCCTGCCGGTGAAGCTTTCATGGCAATGTCCCTGCTGACGTCGCCTATGATTTCTCTCACCTTGTTCTCGATCGAGAGACAGAAGCGTGTACAGTCTTCGCTGCCTTTTCCTTTCTCGATGTCGAGCAGTCTGTTCTCCCAGTCGACTGTTGTGTCGACGCTCTTGAACCCGTCGGACACTGAAGCGATGAGGTGTCTCCCTGCCTCAGTCGAAGTCAGGTTCTTCTTGTTCCTGATGATGTATTTTCTGTTCAGAAGCTTTTCGATTATATCGGCTCTTGTTGCTGAAGTCCCGAGCCCCTTACGCTCGACCTCCTTGTCCATCTCCTTGACGCCGGCTCTCTCCATCGCCTGAAGCAGCGTGGCTTCCGTGTACGGAGCAGGCGGCTTCGTGTCACGGTTGACAACTGCGGCCTTGACGGCATTGAACGAGTCTCCTTTCTTTATTCCGGTCGGCACGATGTTCTGCTTCGATTCCTTGTCGTCCTTCTTCCCGTCGTCCGCCGCTTCTGCTATGACGATGCTCTTCGCAACCGCGCGCCAGCCGGGATCGAGAATTTCATTGCCGGTCGATGCGAACTTCCATCCGCCGTTGTCGAGCTTCACCTTGATCTCGTTGTACGAGCATGAAGGGTGAACAGCCTCAATCATTCTTCTCTTTACTGTTTTCACGATTTTCTCTTCGGCATCGCTCAGTTCCAGCTCTTCACACTGTCTCGCGTACGCCTGTGTAAGTATGATTGCATAATGGTCGCTGACCTTGTCATTGTTCACAACCTTCTTGAAATTCAACGGCTGATTGTCAGGCACGCCGCTCTTCTTCATCAAAGTTCTGACGATTGAAGTGAACGACTCCTGCATATCAGAGGTGATGTACTCGGCATCGGTGCGGGGGTAGGAGAGAATCTTCTTCTCGTAAAGGCCCTGGATAATATTGAGAGTTGTCTGAGCAGAGAACCCGGCCTTCGAGTTCATCTCTCTCTGAAGACTTGTGAGCGAGAAGAGCTTCGGGGCAGCGGTCAACTTCTTCTGAGTCTCGACCGCTTCAACTGTATACGGCTTTCCCTTTACCGCAGCGAGACAGTCCTGTGCCTTCTTCTCGTCTTCAAACTTTTCAGTCTCGGCGTGCCATTCGCCGAAGTTCGCCTGCACGGCAAACCTCTTCGTCACGACAAAATTTTTTATCTCTTCGTCTCTGGCAACTATCATCGCAAGCGTCGGTGTCTGAACTCTTCCGACCGTCGCCTTGTCGTTGCCCATGCACTTGGAAAGAGTATAGAACCTTGTCCCGTTGATGCCGAAGAGCCAGTCCGCTCTGCTCCTTGCGAGTGCAGCTTCATAGAGATTGTTGTAGTCGCTTCCCGGCTTGAGATGTCTCATGCCGTCAGCAATCGACTGTGCCTCGAGCGAGGAAATCCAGAGACGCTCGAACGGTTTCTTTGTCCCCGAATATTCGTAGACTCTTCTGAAGATCAGCTCGCCCTCTCTACCTGCGTCGGTCGCTTCAACGATCGAAGTCACCTCCTTGCTGTTGATGAGCTTTGTCAGAATCCCGAGCTGCTTCCTGCTCAGTCCTGTCTCTACAGGAATGTCGATCCACTTATCCGGAACGATCGGCAGAGTCTCGAAGCTCCACTTCTTCAGAGCCGGATCATAGGCGTCAGGCTGTGCGTTTGTCAGCAGGTGCCCGTAGCACCAAGACACCATATACCCGTTGCCTTCCATGTATCCCTCTCCCTTGTTCGTCGCTCCGACAACCTTTGCTATCGTCTGAGCAACCGATGGTTTTTCTGCAATTATAAGTTTCAACTTTCGTCTCCATGCCGTTTTCTCTTCGAAGAAAATTTTCCGGCTGCGGGAAATATCCCTTGTAATTATTATAGCATATTTCGGATGTCTCCGTTCGTTTCCCGCTCAAACTCCGTGACGAAATTGAAAAATTTTTCTCAGGACGTTCCATTGTATTCAGAAAAAACTAATGCTAAAAATCCGATAAAATAAATTTACCCCCGTGAACCACACTTTATTATTTACAACGTAACGAATTATTTGACAAAAATTCAAAAATCCGTGCATGATTCACGTTAAAAAAAACATAACATCGTGTATGCACCACGGATAATTCCTTGTACACAGTAGAGATAACAACCGATTATTCAGAAATTTGGTGCACGTTTTAAAGTGGTGCACCTGCGTGAACCACACTTTATTCCTTTCATCAGAACAATTTATCCGATAAAATTCGCGTTTTCTGTGTCAATATCCGCTTTATCTTGCTGAGCCCCCCTATAAAAAACACAAAAAAATCTCTCAAAAAGTGGTGCACCACAGTCACTTTACCGCTCTTCATTTTCGCTGCCTTCTCCCTGGTTCAAATTGCATTTCAAAAAAAAGAAGGACCATTACAGTCCTTCAAGCAGATAGATTTCAATACTGCCTTTCAATCCTTTTACAAGGAGGAACACACCGAAGCCGAAGAGGACGACGGAGAGAAACATAAGAAAACCGCGACGTGCCGAAGAGCAATTTCTGTTCGACGAGTTCTGAAGAGAGACAGAGACATAGACAGTCGAGAAGAGAAGGAGCACACCGCCGAAGATAGAAGATGCGAGGTTGATTACGAACGAGAACATGAAACCTCCTTAGTAATTTATAATCATTTTGAGAAGAGGCACTTGACAGAAACTAGAAGCCGGCAAGAGCTAGGGCGATATAGAGAAGCCCCATGATAACAGAGGCGGCGGTCACTGAGTCCGGCTTGTTCTGCTTATCAAGGATAAGAAGTACAAGGGGGAGGAGGACGAAGGAGAGGCCGCCGAAGAGGAAGATAAGATTCTGAAGGTGCATAAAGAGAAAAAAGAAAAGGCTCCTCGAGGAGGAGCCGATTCAATCAGAACGGGATGTTGTCTTCGGGGTTACCGCCGAAGTTATTGAGGACGTTCTGAGCGGGAGCCTGCGGAGCTGGCTGAGCGTACTGCGGCTGAGCGGGCTGTCTGTAGTTCTGAGCAGGGCGAGCGTAGTTCTGGTTCTGCGGAGCGGGGTTAGCGTACTGCGGCTGAGCGGGAGCCTGCGGAGCGGGGTTAGCGTACTGCGGCTGAGCGGGATTCTGCGGAGCGGGAGCCTGCTGAGTGTTCTGTGGTTTTGCACCGAGGATGAGTTCATCGACGATGAAGTCGACGGAGAAGCGGGTCTTTTCCTCGCCTGTCTGAGCGTCGGTCCAAGTCTGCTTGCTAGGTCTAGCCTTAGTGACGACTTTGAGTTCTCTGCCCTTTGTGAGATACGGGGAGACAGTCTGAGCGTTATTGCCGAAGTAAACGAAGTCGATATAAGCGACATCGTCGACATAAGAGACAGCACCGGTTGACGGGTCTTTTGTTCTCTTGTCATCTGAGACAGCGAGAGAGAATTTTGTGACAGGGTTTCCGTTCTTAGAGACGAACGTTTCTGCATTGCGAGTGAGTCTGCCGGTAAAGATACAAAGATTTAAATCTGCCATATGAGGCCTCCGAAAAATAATATAACGAACCACAAGGCTCGAAGTTTCACTTAACATGAAGGGCGACATCGTCGCCGAGGTGTGTTATGCAGATATGATACCATGGAAGAAAAAACCTGTCAGAAACCATAGGGAGGGGGAAAGGTTCTGACAGGAAAAGGAGGTTCATATGAAAAAAGCATTTCGCTTTAGAGGGGGACCCGCATCGCGGGTCGTGAAAAAAAATCTGTCGTTACCCTGAAGGCGTCCGACAGAAAAAGGAGGAGAATAGAAATGAAAAAGGATGAAGGATGGAGTTATCGCACTTAATGAGGGCCCGCATCGCGGGTCGTGAAAGAACCCCGCAGAGCGGGGTAGGAGAATCAGGGGACAAGCCAGCTGACAGAGAGGGAGTTGAGGTTGACATTAGCGAGAGTGACGGTGGTTTTGTCATCGGTGCGGAGAGCGTACAGGACGAGTTCACCGTCAGGACCGCGGTAGACATCGCAGTAGTCGAAAGAAGGATTCTCGAGGTATTCATAGAGAGTATCGAGAGAATTTTCGACAGTGGTGCCGCACCAATTATTGGTTTCGCGAACATAACGGGAGAGAGAGATGAGTTCAATTTCGAATTTGTCTAACTGCATAATTTTAAAGAGGCTCCTTTTTTTTCGGGATAAGAATACCCGTGCGACGGCGCGGGTCGGGATTAGAAAGCTTCGGCTTCATCCTCGACGGATTCTTCATCTTTGTGGAGGTGGAGGGAAGCAAAGCGTTCGAATTCGAGAACGGCACGGTATTTTTTATTTGCTTTCCATTCGCGTCTTGTTCTGTCTTCGACATCGACGGCGTCTTCGAGAGACATGAAGTCGAGGTTGTCGAGTTCCTCATCGAGGAACGAGATAGGGTTTCCATAATTGTCTTCTTTCACGGTGTAACCTGCCTTTTTTTGAGATGCAGACTTATACAAGTCACACTGAAGGGGAGTCCCGCATCGCGGGCGTGCCCATGAATAAAAGAAGAGAGAGGAGAATTTTTTTGTATTTTTTTTGAAAATGAACACAGTAGAAAGGGACATGTCAGCCGGTGGAGCGGCACTGGAGACATGAGCCTGAAACTGACCAATTTCAAAGGGGGCATAAAAGAGTGGAAGTCCAAAGTTCGCTCATGTCTCCAGTGCCGCGCTGAAAGCTGAAGGGAACACGTCGGGTGGGATTAGGGGAGCTGGGCTGGGAAGAAGCGGAGGCAATTGAAGGGGATGGGAGATGGTCGGAGTCACGAAGGGGTGGGGTGCGGTGGCGGCGACACTGGCGGCGAAAAGAATAAACAGAAGTTTACCGACACTGAACGGTGCGGGGCACGTGAAGTGTGAAGTGCGGAATCAGAGGTGGTTAAAATTACATTCTTCAAGTAGAAGCTGAATAGAGGAAGAGAGGGAGGAGCAGAGAATGGGTATGGGGTGGAGACAGAACAGAATCTTTGACAAAGCAGAGCTGTTTAAAAGGAAAGAAGGGTGCGGTCAGTATTGTCTGTATTTATATATAAGGATAAGGGAGGTGTTCAGCGAATCTTCTTCATATACTCTCTCTTTACTGTACTTCTGTTGTTACTGTCCTTCTGTGTCCTTCTGTTTTTTTAAAAGACTTTTAAAGAATCTTTTTAAGAAGCAATGGTTTCTGTTGGAGGGGACAAGGGGGTGGGAGGAAGGAAGCAGTGAGAGGAAGCAGGAAGAGAAGAGAGAAGGGGAAAGGAATGAAGGGAGGGAGCGAGGCGGAAGGAGGGAGCCGAAAAAGAAAGGCCCGCGGAAGCGGGCCGTGATATCAGAACGGGATTGCGTCGAAGTCCTCCGGATAATCGGGGTCGGGTGCTGTACGTTTCGGCGTGACGGCTTCAATCAGCTCGTCAATTGTTTTCGCCATGAAGTACGCGGGCATATCTTGGGCTGAATCGGTGATGGATTTCTTAAAGAAATTCAAGAAGTCGTCGTCGGTTGCGTCGGCTTCTAAGTGGACGAGTTTTTCTAACCATTCCGGATACAACATGTCGGATTCCTTGTTCCATGTGCCCTCATCATCTTCTGTGGAGAAGGAAGCCAAAAAGCAAATTCCAAAAGTTCCGTCGGAATGTTCCATGAAAGAGACATGAGTCTCTGCGAAAAGGGTGCCGTCCTCAAGTTTTCTGCAGAAGACGGGGGAGAAGGCTGTATTTTTCTCAACATACAGCGGGTCACTGAACGGAGTTTCGGGGGAGTAATAAACCCTGAACTCCTCGGGCCAGTCTGTTATAGGATTCATAGCGGTCAAGTCCATGAATGTCTCTTTGAATTTTTCAATGATGATTTCGAGTCTTGTTTTTGCCATTTTATAAATCTCCTTATTTTAATGGTTTCACTCTAAAAGGAGGGCGGCAACGCCGCCTGTCTTTTTGAGGAGACCTGTCATCATGAGGGCGATGTCTCGTTCTATGGAAGAGGCACGCTGACTTACTGTGTCATGAAGAAACTTTAAAAGGATTCTGACGAAAAGAGGAAACAGAGGAAACATTAACGAACTGCTTCAGGCAGGCGGGGTGCGGAAACGCTTACGAGTTTTGCCGTCGGCAAGCTATCCGCTGCGATCCCGGGTAAACGACGGGCGGCGTGGGGTGGAGACCTGCCGTTCATTTTACCGTCATCAGAAACACAGTCGGCCGGGGATCTGAAAGGTTTTCTGCCTTGCCCGGTTTTCGCAGAAGTGCAGGCGGTCCGACAGGCAAGGCGGTATATGAGTTTCTGTAATACGAGGGGCTGAAGAAAAAACACCTCTTTCGAGGTGTATGAAGAGTGCCGGGATGGTCACATATCGGAGAGGAAGAACTCGGCGAACGCCGGGTCATTAAGTAATTCGAGAGACCCGCATGAAGCGAGGGTCAGTGAAAGGGCAACGAGAAAGGTGATGAAGATTTTTCTGAACATGACAGCTCCTTGTTAATTATAATTATTATTAATGGCGGCGTATTGAGGAGAAACGACAGAGCCGAAGGAATCGTAGGGTTTGATGGCATCGGGGCCGTGTTCGGTCCAGATGGAAGAGAAGAGAGAAGCGCCGCCGATATTAGCGCGGGACGGTTCGCCAGCGGAAGCTGAAGTATAGATTTCGAAAGAGATGTCAATCTTGAGGTGCTGAGCGACGACGATAGCGGAGCCTGAAGAGCAGGTATCGATGATAATGGTTGAGACGCCGGCTTCGACGGCAGAGATGATGATGGAGCTCCAGCCGATAGGTTCATCGTCAGCACCGAGGATACCGTACTCATTACCGTGAGCTACTATATAAAGAGTAGAGGTATTTTCGGGGATATCGAGGAGAGACGGAATGATAACGGCATCGGACGCGGAGGCGTATGTTTCTGCGGTATTGGCGATTTCTCTGCAGTAAGGGATTGAATCCTCATAGAACGGTGCAAAGACGGCGCTCCCTGCGAAAGCAGGGAGAGACAGAGCGAAGAAGAGTATAAGAACGATTCGGTGTTTCATAGAAGCCCCCCGGCTTGAAGGTATCGTCCCCTATCCTGCTATCAGTATAACTTATTTCGGGAGAAAACCGGAATACTGTTGTGGGTTGGGGTACGATTCGTGCTATAAGGAGGGCTGCGTCGCAGGCCGGATTATTCTTCGCTTTCTGCTCAGTTGGATAACACGGGGAAAAACTCCCTGCCGGAGCAGGGAGGGGAGTTATTCAGAGACTTTCTGACCGAGGCGTTCGACGGCAATGGCATCGACGAGTTCAACGAGCATATTATAGCCGGTGCTGGCAGATGTATTATTTTTTCTGAACGTTCTGATTGACTGTGAGATATATTCACTATTGCAATAGCAGCGCAGAGAACCGTCTTCTTTGAGAGTGATGAAGTTAGGGTCTAATTTTCTGGAGAGATAGGAATTGATCAGGTCATCGCGTTCAGCATCGGTGGAAAGCGAGAAATACAGAGCACCGGGATAAAGGCGGTATCTTTTGCCTTTTTCTTCAGCGAGGCTGTTGAACTTTGCAAGAAGGTTTTCGAAAGCCGTCTGTTCCTTATAAGTAAGGGTGGGTTCGGTCAGCTTTGAAACGTCAGCGGGGACTGTATCTGAAGCATCAGGTGAACAGGAAACGAAGACGAGAGCGGATAAAGCGATAAGCATAGCGGCAAGCAGTTTTCTGGGCATGGTAATTCTCCTTGTGTGGGGTATTGTTTGAATTATGACATTATTTTTTTTCACTTTCAAATGAAAAAGGCGGTCCGCCTTTGCGTGTGAAGAGAATGAGAGGTGAGCTGTTACGGTTTCCCGTTGTTGCGAGAGAGATTGACAGAGAAGAGGTTACGGACGAAGCGCTGTTTTCAGTCTTGTTCCGGCGTGGAGAATGGCGTTCTCCGGCGCGGGGACTCTGCTCCGGCGCGGGGAGACGGCGGAGGCATAATTTTTAACAGCCGGCACAGCCGTACGGAAATCTGCGAGGACGAAATTGCAGGCTTTTTCGAGGCGGCGCAAGAATTCGGCAGACAGAAAGCGAGCCTGTTCCTCGTTGCCGTAGAGCTCATAGTTATTGAACCAGATGCTGTCGATTGAGGTCTGCCAGTTATCAGGGGAGAAGAATCTTTGGATTGTTTCTTCCGAAACCGTGACGGGGTTTTTCTCGAGGCTTTGGTGGAAGGCGGAAGCGAAGAGAGCTGTATAGCGCAGTTCGCAGTCGTTTAACCAGCCGGCTGTTCCGCTTCCGAGCGGGACAGCGAGGAACTCCTGAGCGCTCAATGTCTGTCTTGTCATATATTTCTCCTTATGGACGAAGGGGGATTCTTCGTCCGTAAACAGAAGGGGAGGGTGCAGCGCACCCTGTGAAAGGGAGGAGAAATTTTCTCCGAGCCGGCGTAGGTCTGTCTATCTGTCGATTTTCGGGCTTCTGACTGCCGTTCCGGCGTGGAGAATGGCGTTCTCCGGCGCGGGGGCTCTGCTCCGGCGCGGAGAGACGGCGTGAGAAACTTCCGGGGAGGGGTCTACACTGCTTCAGGGAGCATTGCCGAAGTGATTTCGTTAAGACACCTTTCGAGGTCCTTTATGACGGGAGCGAGTTTCGAGACGGCTTCATCGAGTCCGTGCGCCATGCCTTCGGCGCGGTAGTGCAGGCTGGAAGACGGTTCTGCGGTATCTGAGGCAGCCATGTACCAGCCCTTGAGTTCCTTGAGCTTGTCGTATGTTTCGAAAAGCTCTGTGAGTTTACCAGTGATTGTCATTTTTTGTCTCCTTGTCAGACGGCTTCTACGTTCTCGTCGTCGTATCCGGCGATGTTGAAGATGATATCGGCTGTCCGTATGTAGTTTGCTATGAACGCGTTGACTGCACCTGCCTTAATGAGGTAGGGGAGGTGGAACGGATTGCCTCCGCATCGTGAGATATCTGTAATGATATTCCCAATGAGGTCAGATGCGTATCTGTCAGCTTCCTTTTCCGTCATGCATCTGAAGTCGATGATATGCGGCCTTTCGAAGCACAGGGTCTGTTTCATGACAGCAAAGACGGCCATTTTTCTTGCGGAGCAGGCGTCGATGACTCTGAGGGAGTCTTCCGCCGATGCATACGGGCACTGCAATGCGAGCTCTGCGTTCCGCCATCGCAGTCCGAATTCTTCTTCGGCGTCTGCAGGGAGGCCTTTGTCTTCTCCCTGTATCAGGGAAAGAGGAGGGTTCCATCCGTTTTCTTCTTCGGGAAGATAGAAGTAAGAGAAGATTTCCTCTTTCGTATACGGGTGCAGTCTTATGAGTTTTCTTTGTTCAGATGAATAACTGTTCTGCATTGTGATTATCTCCTTCTGCAATGTGTATCTGCAATTCTGATGAAAGGTCAGGACCTGACCTGGAATGAGATGCGGGGGTGGACGGATTAAGTAAAGAACCCCTCTGTCGTCAGACAAAGGGGCTGCATATACTGTTCGATTTTCTGTCAGAACCCGGAAATCGGAGTGCTTTTGCCGTTCGGCATCTTGAGTTCGATGTGGCAGGCGGTAACAGAGAAGTTTCTGTTAAGAGCGCCGACTATGCGGGCGATGCTTCCGCTCTTCACTGTTTCGAGAGTTCTTTCTGCAAGCAGTTCTCTTGTAACGATTAGAACGTCGAACCTTCCGGATGGTGAATCGTTTTCGATTGTGAAGACGACTTCGTCAGTCGTTTCGCGTTTTGGGGGTCTTACGACAACCCCCTCGATAATTAAATTGTTGAGCATCACAGCTGTATAACCTCCATTCCGCTCTTTTCGAGAGCATTGATGATGATGTCGACGCCCCCTGCAGTCAGAAAGACCATGAAGATGAAGAGCAGGAGTGCTGTAATCGAGATTCCGATACAGACGTTCTCAGCGCGTTCCGTGAGTCTTTTGCGGTAAGGGATGGTGATTGCCGCTATGCTTATAAAGAGCAGCGAGAAGCAGAAAAGTACGTAACCGAGCATATAACCTCCTAAAGGGCTGCAGATTCTGCAATGCCGAGAATCGAGATGATGATGAGCGCACACGCTGATACGAGAGCGAACACCGAAATTTTAGAGACAGTCTCACCCGCCTTCACGAAAGAGAGCATCTCACAGATGATGACAATGACGCCTGCAGCAGCGAGAAGCAGAAGAAAGATGAAGTGAGCCATAGGACCCTCCTTTGGTGAAACAGATTCTGTTAACAGGATGGAGCATCGGGGATTCGAACCCCGCTCTCAGCGTTTCCCGTGCGGGCCTTACGCTGATCGAAACCTGATATGCCCCTTGTGCCGACTTTGCCCGGGCTCGGCTGACCTCGCTCTGAATGGAACGGGCGGGCCGCCCGTGAACGGACGCTTTCGTTCACTCCCCTCCAGCCATCGGAACGCTGACACCGGAAAGATTTTTCTTCTTTCAGGACGCTTCCGGGCCTGCCGTAACGCTGTCGGGTTCTGCTTCCGCAGGAACGCTGTAAATCTGCAGGAGAAGAACAACCCGTCGGCGTGGCGTAAAAAAAAGTCCGGGGGACCGGGCCTTCTGAGGAAATGATGATTTTACCCGCGTCCGCGAGGGTGTAAGATTGATGAAAAAAATCGGGAACAGAAGGGTTCGAGATGTCCCGTCCCCATTGTCTTTATCATTATAGCACATTTCGGACATTTTTGTCCTGTTTTTCCCAAGAGTCAGAAAGGAGAAGAATAGAAGACGCTGATTCAGAAATATGCTATAATCACTATATGGAATGGTGAATTTCGGCATTGCCGTATTTACTTGACGGGTTTAAGATGAAAAGAAAAATAATATATCTCTGTATATTATTATTGAGCATAACGACGGCGCTTTATGCAGGCGGGAGTATAACGGGAAACGTTTCATGGAACGTCAACCCGAAGTATTTCACGAATGCGAAGACGGTTCTTGATGACGGGTCGGGCTGGTTTGTCTCATTTGCGTCCGTACAGGGCGGGGTAGACGGCGTATTCAACCCGGTGCCCGTATTCGGAATCGGTGCAGACCTGACGGCCAGAGTGACGAGCCACAGTAATAATATAACGGCGGGACATCCGACGCATATAGGAGTAGAGTTTCTTCTTGAGAGCCGCTTCAGTTTCGGGAAGACGGGATACGGCAGCATGATGCCGGCTGTATCGCTGTCGCTTCTGGCGGGCGGAGCTTTTTACACGAACACGGACGTTTCGAATGTGGTACCGGGCGGCGGTCTGAAGCTTGTGGTTGACATGTATTCGGACTCTGCATCGTTCATATGGGGATTCATGGTGCGCAGCACTTTCTTCTATTTCGACCACAAGGAACCGCTCTACAGCTGTCTCGACTCGAACATAAGCGTGGGTATCCGGTTCGGATATGGAATGATGGAGGACAATTGATGAGAAAAATAACTTTAATCATGCTGCTTGCGCTCCTGGTGATGTTTGCGTTTTCATCATGCGATCTGTCACCGACGGTCAACGACGAGTTTTTCCCGTACTGTACAGTAACGCCTGAAGAAGCGTTCTTCGCGAAGGTGAAGTTCAAGTCATCCGCGATGGTATATCCGAAGACGGTGACGATAGACGGGAAGCATTATGTAGTGGCGATTATAGACGGTTTCGAAGATCCTCATGATGCAGCGGAGCTTACCGGGACGCTTACGATAGATGACAATATCATGGCAATCTATTCGGGTTCGTTCGAGTATGCGGACAATGTGACGGAAGTCATTCTCCCGGCGGCCTGCAAGGGACTGGGAGCGAAGTCGCTGCCGCAGAAGGTGGAAAGGATAACATGTTCCGGATACGTACAGACGACGAACGACCTTGAAAGGGCGATTGCCGACGAGAACAAGGGTAATGTCAAGCATATAACGTTCATCAACAACGGACTTACGACATTCAAGGCCGACACAGGAAAGTGGGACGGGCTTGAGTCTGTCACGATAGTACCTGAAACGGAAGGTTCCAGTGTATACTGGCCGTCGCTTCCTAAGCTGTCGGACAGGACAGCTGAAGACGGTGAGACGCCGCTGTACTTTGCAGGGTGGTTTGATTCGACGGGAGAGAAGATTCTCTCGGCATCGCTTGTAGAGACGGAAGATGCGACGGCGCATCCGGAATGGCAGGAAGCACCGCCGGAGCCGGAACCGGACGAGCCTGACCCGTCCGCATTCGGTGGAATGGGGTTCTCCATTCCGTACATCACGATGGACACTAACGAGAACTTCAAGCTTGACTATAAGGACAATGAAGACGGGACCTTCACAATCGCACCGGTAATCAAGGATGCGGAAGCTGCCGTGGAATTCGAGATAACTTTCGCAGGGAAGAGACGCGATGACATTGTTCTCAACGTTGAAGACAACGCATGGCACATATCTGTATCGAGAATCGGCTCATATTCGTTCTCTGTTTTCTATCTGGACGCAAACGACAACAGCAGGATATTCGGCTACTCGCAGGTAACATTCGACGCAAAGACGACAGTACCGAAAGGGGAGGCGACAGTATAAGAGCATAGCATTCCAATACACATCAGAAACTTAAACCCGCCCGGCTTGCCGGGTTTTTTTATACGCCTGCTCCCGTCTCTCATCAGAAAAAGGCGGCACGAAAAAAATACGCCCAGGCGTACCTGTGCGTATTTAAAGCTGCAGCGCTGCTGAAAGTTCAGCAAGCCGTTGTCTGTGAAGCAGGAATCCTCGCGGTTCTACCGCGAGGAAAGTCAGTCGGAAGCGAGGACCATACAAGGTCTTGCATATGCAC
>CAVFYD010000028.1:0-25998 GCA_963626615.1 Sphaerochaetaceae bacterium | reverse complement strand
CGGGGTAACCGCGGTTCGACGGAACCTGTTCCATGGTGATTGCCGTCTCCTTGAGGGCATCGGCGAAGTTCGTCATATCTGTAAGAAGAACAAGGACCTTCTTTCCCTCCAGAGCGAACTGCTCTGCAACTGCAAGCGACAGATCCGGAACAAGCGTACACTCTACTGTCGGGTCGGATGCCGTATGTATGAACATGACTGTACGGGAAAGAGCACCGCTCTTCTCGAGTGTATCCTTGAAGAAGAGATAGTCGTCGTACTTGAGCCCCATTCCGCCGAGAACGATGATGTCGACTTCAGCCTGCATTGCGATGCGGGCAAGAAGCTCGTTGTACGGTTCACCGGATATGGAGAATATAGGAAGCTTCTGACTCTCGACGAGTGTGTTGAAGACGTCAATCATCGGAATACCTGTTCTTATCATGTTGCGCGGGATAATACGCTTTGCCGGGTTAACGGATGGACCTCCTATCCTGACCATGTTGTCGTCAAGCTCCGGTCCGTTGTCCCTGGGCTTTCCGGCACCGTCGAACACTCTTCCGAGGAGGTTCTCGGAGAACGAGACTCTCATCGGGACGCCGAGGAACCTGACGGCAGCATCAGTCGAGATGCCGTTTGCGCCGCTGAATACCTGCAGTGAGACAAGCTCTCCGTCAAGCTTGATGACGTTGGCGTATGACGAACCCGCCCCGGTAGTCACAACAGCGAGGTCCCCGCTTCTGACACCATCGGCCTTCACCGTGATGACGTTACCGACGATTGATTCAATCTTTGTATATACCTTCTGCATAGCTTATCTCTCCTTCCCGGTGAAGAAGGCTCTGATTTCCTTCTCGATTTTTTCGTATGCCGGATCATCCTCTCTCGTTCCGTTCCAGTCGAGGAACTTCTGTCTGAGGGAGTTGAAGAAGCTTCTGGCTTCCTTCTTGTCAGAAAGTGCGAAGTCTGCTCTGAGGATTTCGGAAAGTACGCCGAAGACGTGCTTCTGTCTCTCGACTGAGACCGTTGCATCAACGGGGTCGAAGGAGTTCTGCTGATAGTAGCATGAGTCCACGAATTCACCCTTCTGATAGATTACATAATCGTCGAGAGTCGTTCCCTCCTCGCCAACGACCTTCATCATCTGATTGATTTCGCTGCCGCGTCTTACGAACGAGTATGCATACTGCACATCCTTCTTCGGGATGATACCCTCATACTTCGACCAGGAATCGAGAGGGTCGATTGCAGGATATTTTCTGGCGTCACTTCTCTCTCTCGAAAGTCCGTGGAATGCTCCGACGACCTTCAGTGTTGCCTGAGTCACAGGCTCCTCGAAGTTACCGCCTGCAGGAGAAACAGTGCCGCCGATAGTGACGGAACCGAAGGAACCGTCCCTGAGCCTCACCTTTCCTGCTCTCTCGTAGAACTCCGCGATACGGCTTTCAAGATATGCCGGGAATGCCTCGTCTCCCGGGATTTCCTCAAGTCTTCCGCTCATCTCTCTCATTGCCTGAGCCCAGCGGGATGTACTGTCTGCGAGCAGGAGGACATCAAGTCCCATGTTCCTGTAGTACTCTGCCATCGTCACTGCCGTGTAGACGGAAGCTTCACGTGCAGCAACAGGCATACTCGATGTATTGCAGACGATGATTGTTCTCTCCATGAGCGAGCGTCCCGTTCTCGGGTCGATGAGCTCGGGGAACTCCTTAAGTGTCTCTACGACCTCACCTGCACGTTCTCCGCATGCCGCGATGATAACGATGTCGACATCGGCATTCTTGCTCGTAAGGTGCTGGAGAACAGTCTTTCCGGCCCCGAACGGTCCGGGGATGCAGTATGTTCCGCCCTTTGCGACAGGAAGGAACGTGTCGATGAGTCTGATCTTCGTGACCATCGGCTCATCGGGTCTCAGTCTCTCGCTGTATGACCGGATTGGAACCTTGACAGGCTGGGTGATGATCATCGAAAGATCCTTCTTCTCGCCCTTCTGGTTCTCGATTGTGCAGATTGTATCCTTTGCATGATATCTGCCGTTCTCAACGATGGAGGAAATCTTCCATTCTCCGATAAGCGTGAAGGGAACGAAAATCTTATGCGTGAACATAAGTTCCTTCACTTCGGCGAAGCTGTCACCTGCAAAGAGGGTGTCACCGACCTTCTTCGTTACCGTCAAATCCCACTCCCTGTTCGGAATCGGGTCGAGGTAGACTCCCCTCTGGAGGAAGAATCCGCACTTTTCAGCAAGCTGCGGAAGCGGGTTCTGGAGGCCGTCATAAACCTGCGTGAGGAGGCCCGGCCCGAGTTCTACCGAGAGCATTGCGCCCGTGAACTCGACTCTGTCGCCGACCGAAAGGCCGGATGTATCTTCATAAACCTGCAAGTCAGCAACGCTTCCGGTGACACGGATGACCTCTCCCTTCAGGCTCTCCGAGCCGACAAGGATGAAGCCTACTTCGTTCTTGATTACAGTATCGTCAAACTTGACCTTGACGAGGTTGCCGTTTACACCGACAACACTGCCGGTTTTATTACTCATAAGTTGCTCCTTAAGGAAATATCTTTTCTTATATCCTGATAAAGTCGATCGAATTCCTCTCTTCCCTTCGCTCTGTCGAACGAGGAGACACGCTCCTTGATCTGAAGCAGAAGACCGTAGATGATGAGGGCGTCAAGCGAGAACTGCGAATTCACCTCATGTGACGACAGAAACGAGAAATACTCTGCAAGTATTGCCTTCTCGGCCTCGAGCGGATTCTCGATTCTGACGATTGCTTCAGCCTTCTTCTGTATGTCCTCATGGTGTGCACACCGTGCACGGTATGAGGAATCCTTCCTGCCGAGTTTCTTCGCTCTTTCCTCGGTGAGGTACTCGTTGAGACAATAGTTGAAGTCGTCCCAGTCGGATATGATCCGGCTCGCGACCTTCTCCTTCTCGTGGTCGAACGTTGCCTTCGTGAGAGTCAGGTAGTCCTTATGGGAAAGCTGCTCACCGGCAAGCTGCAGGAAGGATCTGTAACTCATCGGAGACTCGCGGTCTATCGAGAGGTACGGAAGAGATGCGATAAAATAGATGTACTCAGCCACCGCACTTCTCCTCAGATGAGTTCTCTGACCGATGATGAAATGTATGGATAGAGAAGCTTGACAGTCTCTTCGTCAGACAGGTCGATGTAAGCCCTGCCGTCCTTTGCCGCTACCTTGAAGCCGCCCTGAAGGGACTGTGAGAACGAGAGTTCAACTCCCCTGTCGAGTTCTGATGCAAGTTCGGAGAGAAGTGAGGAAGCAATGCTTTTCCTCTTCTCCTCTGGAAGAGTGACAACTACGTCGCCCTTGAACTCTGCTTCAATTACAGTCTTCAGAAGCTCCTTAAGTGTAGCTTCATCGAAGGAAGAATTGACCTTCTCGTCGAGTAGAGCCTGAATCTTGCCCTCTATTTCCTTTCTGAATGAAAGCGATAGATCACGGGCAGCCATCTTCAGTGACTCGCTGAAACTTGCCTTCTCCTTCTCGAGGCGGCGCATTCCGTCACTTAGCATCTTCTCCTTCTCGGCCTCGGCTTCCTTTACGATAGCCTCTGCCTTCCGGGTTGCCTCTTCGATGATTTTCCTGCTTTCTTCGGTGGCACTGTCGATGCCTTCCTTCTTTATCGAGTTAATTAAATCTTGAATCTGCTGTTCCATTTAGAAAACCTCAAGTACGCATTCTAAACTTTCAAAATTCAAAAATAAAGCGGAAAAACACAACAAAACAGGTATTTTCAGTCGAAAAAAGCAGATTTTACATTTACGATGAGGGATTTGCTCAAATTTATAAATTTATATAGAATGATGGCATGTCAATTCCCAGAGAATTTCTTAGATTAGATAAAATTAGAGCTATATGCAGTATAAGGAACCTCAGGACCGATGAGGTCTATCTCTATAAAACAGAAGATGCGGTGAAAAGCTACTCGGACGAGCGCTTCAGGCTTGACCTCGGGATACACCCATCGAAGAGACTTCAGAGTGAATATACCTCACTCGGACTCGAGCTCTTCGTCATCGGTATCGACAGGGAAGCAGAGAAAGAGGAGGACCTTGACGCCCTCCTCGAGAAAAGAAAGGAAGAATACCTCTCCAGCGGAAAAAAACTCTACACCTGATCTTACGAAGCTTCTCCTGTCCTCTCTACAGCTTCCGCTTTCCTGATCCTCGTCGCAATGCTGTCCTTATGCGAGAGAATCACCAGCACGTTCGATATGACGAACGAAATCATAAGAATGACAAAGAAGAAGAAACAGCTGAGCCATACCGGCTGCTCATGTACATAGAGGAACGGATAAGGGCCCCTGATGGCAGATAGGGCATTGAGAGTTGTGGTGACAGAAGCATAGAGAAGAGTCGGAAGAGTCGCGAGCGATGCTTCCTTCATTTCGAAGTCCCTGTAGTCCCCGAGAATAACGAAGCTCACGAATGCAATCAGAGGACATACAATATATTCGAAGAAGTTAGTCCTCGAAAAGAGCATCTCCCCCACTCCTTCGAAGTGTGCAAGAGGAATAAGGAGGAAGAATACTACTAATGTTACAAGGATTGACGCGGAGACAGACATGAGCCTGAAGAGACGTATGGGATATATGATTCTGTATTTTTTTCCCTTCAGCTCCAGACATGTTCCGTATATCTGAAGAGCAGATGAAATAAGCAGACACATGCTTGAGTAGTGCGTGAAATACATCAGGAACGTAAAACTGAACCCATCCCCGTTGTTGAACATCAGCATCAGAATGACAAATGCATCAAGAAGAACAAGAAGGATGTTGAATACAAGCTCCATGGCAAGTCGCTGTTTATTCGTTATCATAATTGTTAATCCTTTGTTCAAGATTATCCCGAATTTGTTAATTTTACAACAACATAAACAGCAATTTTTATATAAATCCTTTAAACATATATAAAAAGCCTTATTCTTGTATGACATTATCCGAAAATCCGTCAGAATCAAAACAGATATTTGCATATTTTTTTGACATCGATTGCAAATTTAACCGGTTAAACAGCATCATTCAAGAAATCAGCACTTTACACAGGGCAGAAGAAAGCCCCCTGCCCTGATGACTTATGTAAAGTTATTTTACTTCCCTGTCGCGTTCGATGAGAACTCTCATGGCTTCGACGGCGACTCTTATTGCACTGTCGGTATCGTGAAGCTTGGGGTTGTCAAGTCCGAGCTTCTCCCTTTCCTGGTTCCCCACAGTGAAGAATTCGCTTCCGCACCTGACGCCGAGGAAGGATGCAACCGTGAAGAGAGCCGCACTCTCCATTTCGGAGGCAAGGACACCAAGTCTCTTCCAGGCCTCCCACTTGTTCTCGAGTTCGTAGCTCACGGGCATTATCGAGGGATCGTGCTGACCGTAGAACGAGTCCTTGCACTGCACGACACCGACGTGGTATCTTGCGTTGCATCTTCGAGCAGCCTCGACGATGGCATTGACGACTTCGTAGTTCGCCACGGCAGGGAATTCTATCGGAGCGTACTCCCTGCTTGTGCCTTCCATTCTGACGGCCCCTGTTGCGATGACGCAGTCACCTCCCATCACAGGCAGTGCTATGCCGCCGCATGTTCCCATTCTGATGAATGTGTCGGCTCCGCACTTATAGAGCTCCTCCATTGCAATCGAGGCACTGGGGCCCCCGATACCCGTACTCGTGACACTCACCTTCTCGCCGTCAAGATAACCCGTGTATGTGACGAACTCCCTGTAGTCCGCTATCTCCACCGCGTTATCGAGATACTTTGCGATGAGGGGAACACGCTTGGGGTCGCCGGGAAGGATGACATAGCGTCCGACATCTCCCTTCTTTATTCTCAGATGATACTGTATACCTGTACCGTTCATGTAATCTGACATTCTCATTCTCCTCAGTAAATCTGCATTATAAAGCAGAAGGAATGAGAAAAAAACAACTTTTGTCAAATTATGCAAATCAATATAATCTGCCATATGAAAGAAACATCGTCTGCACTCATACTCCTTCTCACTGCCCTCATATGGGGTTCGACATTCGTATTCCAGAGCGAGGCATCATCCGCTGTGGGCCCCTTATGCTACAACGGGCTCAGAATGATGCTCGGTTTTATCGTACTTCTCCCTTTTCTCGTAAAAAGCCTGAAAGGCAGAAAGAAGAGCGAGATAAGATCTCTAACCCTCGACGGCTTCATCTGCGGTCTTCTTCTCGGGACTGCATCGTACTTCCAGCAGTACGGAATCGCGTACACGACTGCAGGAAAGGCAGGTTTCATCACATCTCTCTATATCCTCATCGTTCCGGTAATATCGCTTCTCTTCGGAAAAAAGAACTCGAAAAAGACCTGGATCTGCGTCGCGGCAGGACTTGTGGGAGCATTTCTTCTTTCAATAAACGGTAACGAGGGACTGGCAAAAGGTGATGCGTTTGTCTTCATCTGTGCACTGGTCTTCTCTCTTCATGTAATGTACATAGACCATGTGAGTCACAGGTACAGGGGAGTCGAACTCTCGGCCGTACAGTTCCTCTTTGCCGGAGGAATCGCATTCATTCTCTCCCTCCTCTTCGAGAACAACAGCACAGGCGGTGTCAGGGCTGCTCTTGTCCCTATTCTCTACGGCGGAATCGGAAGCTGCGGTATTGCCTACACACTACAGATAATCGGACAGAAATATACACCGGCAACAAAGGCAACACTCATACTCAGTCTCGAAAGCGTATTCTCAGCCATCGGGGGAGCGCTTATCCTCCACGAGACGATGAGCGTGAGGGAAATCATCGGATGCGTCATCCTCTTTGCCTCCGTTGTTGTCGCCGAACTTCCGGAGAGGAAGCACTAATCCTTCTTAAGAGTCACGTACGTCTTTCCCATGCCGCCGTCTTCCGGAAGGGCAAAGCGGTAATCTGAGACATATGGATTCCTTTTGAGGTACATCTGAACTCCCTTCTGGAGTATTCCGTCACCGTAGCCGTGTATGACCGAGAACGACAGGAGTGTCGAGAGCAGTGCAGCCTCTATCTGGTCGTCAAGTGCCTTCTCTGTTTCCTGGAGCGTGAGGCCGCGGACATCAAGAACGAACTTCGCCTTCTTCGCACTCGACTCGAAATGTGATACATCCACAGTCATCTCGACAGGCTTCGCGTGTACCATATCCCTGTTTCTGATTGTCATCCTGAGGCCGTTCTCGAAAATAACAACAGAGTTCTTCTCATCCCTGAGGGAGACTATCCTGCCCCTGGTCTTCCCCCTGCCGCAGAGAACATCGTCACCTTCGCTGAAGGCTGATGTATTGAGAGTATCCTCCTCATCCTCCTTCTCCTCGATTTCCCTCTTCACGTCCCTTTCCTTGTCCTCGACCTTCCTTATATAGTCCTTGACGGCCTTTGTCTTCTCCTTCGTTAGGGTTCCGGTCCGTACTGCCTTCACAAGGTTCTCGAGTTCCTTTCTCGAGGACGAAAGATAGTCGTTGAGTTCCTTCCAGCCGTGCTTCTCGGCTTCGAGAAGCTTTCCTCTCAGTTCCTTTTCCGTCTCCTCATATTTCTTTCTCTCGTTCTCGAGAGCCCTTTTCTCGATTGAAAGCTCCGTCATCTTGCGGTCGAGTGTACGGGACTTCGAAAGAAGTGAAGTGATTATCGAGGTTGAGGTATTGCTCTCTGCAGAGAGATTCCTCGTAGCTTCCTCGATAATCTCCTTCGGCATTCCTGCACGCTTTGCCGTACTCAGGGCATGGCTGTCTCCGGGAATTCCCTCAAGAACCTTATACGTCGGCTTACTCGTCTTCGTGTCGAATTCCATGCTGGCATTCATCATGTTCCCTTCGGTGTATGCATAGCTCTTCACCTGGTTGTAGTGGGATGTACAGATAGTGAGACAGGCGCGTGACGAAAGGTATTTCAGAACAGAGAGCGAGAGAGAAGAGCCTTCCGACGGGTCTGTTCCGGACCCCAGTTCGTCAAGTATGACGAGAGATTTATCCGTGCAGTTCTTCGTTATGTATGCGATATTCGACATATGTGAGGAGAACGTTGACTCCTCGTTCTCTATACTCTGCCCGTCTCCTATGTCGGTGAAGACGGAGTCGAAATACGGAAGCGTACTTGTCTCGGAAGCAGGTATGAAAGAGCAGATCTGGTTGATAAGACTCAAAAGCGCAACTGTCTTCATCGTCACGGACTTTCCTCCGCAGTTCGCGCCGCTGAGCACGAGAGCCTTCGTAGTATGCGGAATATGAACGGTGATAGGAACAGCTCTGGCGCCGAGGAGAGGATGGACTGCATTGATGAGCGCAATATCCTCTCCCTTCTCTATGTGGTGTGCCCTGTTTTTCCTTACCCAGAGAGCAAAGGCATAGTGGAAGCTGAACTGAGTCACATATTCTGTCATATCCTTAAGGAACCGGATGATTCCCCTTACGCTTTCACTGAGCTCGTGGAGAATCTTTATCTTCTCGAGTCTGATTGCCTCTTCTGCAAGCACAACACGGTTATTGAGGTCAACAAGTTCGAAGGGCTCTACATATGTGGTGTTGCCGCTCTGACTCTGTCCCGAGACATAATACTCACCGCCTCTCTTGTCCCTGCTGAAGATCGGGATGACGACTCTCTCGTTACGGTAGAGAGGATTGTCGTTCTGG
This sequence comes from Sphaerochaetaceae bacterium, assembly GCA_963626615.1. Classification (GTDB taxonomy): domain Bacteria; phylum Spirochaetota; class Spirochaetia; order Sphaerochaetales; family Sphaerochaetaceae; genus Ornithospirochaeta. The sequence continues at coordinate 17,375 of CAVFYD010000028.1, read as the reverse complement.
ACTATCTGACGGTTGGATGATATGAAGGACATCGAATAGCGGTAACGCTCGGCCTTCGTCTCCTCCCTTTTCCTTATAAGAGGCTTGAGGCGCGGATGTTCGGGATTGACTTCACCTTCCGCGTTGAGTGAAGACAGTATGTTTTTCTCGGTTTCCTGAAGAAAAGGTGTAATCTTTTCCTCTGTTCCCTCGAAAAGGAAGAGCAGGAAAGATGAATGAAGGAACTCGCCTGCCCTGTATATATCCTTACCATCGATGTCACGGTGAGTTTCCTTCACGAATGAAAAGAGAGACGAAAGCGACGGAAAGTATTCCAGCTGTATCCCGTCCTCGATCCTGTTGAGGATGTCGTCAATACGGATGTATCTGTCGTGGAGCACAGCTTCGTCGGATGTGACACGGTCTGCGCTTATATACTCCCTGCCCTCGTCGGAGAGGGAATACTTCCTGACGTCCTCGAGGATTGTGTCGAGCTCAGTGTCCCTTATCGTTCTCGCTCTCATTTCTTTCTCCTCTCCCACTGAGGTCTTATGAGTGATACCGACTCGAGAGTCTTGAGATAGCTGAAGTATCTGTCGCTGTTGATTTCGCCGTTTTCGACCTTTTCCGGAACCGTGCACCCGTCTTCCCCGTTATGGAGGCAGTCAGGATAGAGACAGTGACAGGAACGGAACTCCGGAAAGGAGTCACGGATGAGACGTCCATCCTCGAAAGGAACCTGGATTTCCCTGACGCCGGGAGTATCGATGATGCTGTATTCCCCCTGCATGAGAAAAACGGAATGATTCGTGGTGTGACGGCCGCGGTTGTACTTCTCACAGACTTCATTCGTCCTCAGTTCTGTACCGAGGAGTGTGTTTATGAGAGTCGACTTTCCAACACCGCTCTGCCCGACGAAGCAGACAGTCTTTCCCTTTATCATATCCTTGAGTCTTCCGATCCCCTGTCCGTCCACACTCGATACCGCAATACATCTGTATCCGAGCTTCCTGTAGAGTTCGTATCTCTCCTTCTCGTCTTCTGTAAGGCCGTAGTCTATCTTGTTGAGGATGAGGAGTATGTCGCTGTTGTGCGCACAGCATATTGCCCTGTCGACAAAGCGGGGACGGAACGGAGGAGAAAGAGCCGAGAAGACTATTGCCGTAAGATCCTGATTGGCACAAATAGTCTGATTCCGGTCCTCCTTGAAATTGAAGCGCGAGAACGAGCTTGTTCTCTCCTCTATTCTCGTGATGAGGGCTTCTGTTTCCGAATACGGCTCCCCTTCTGCCCAGTCGCCGACGACGACGGGATTGTACTCTCCCTTTTCGGTCTTGAGTTTCTTTCCCTTTATCCTGAGCGTGTAGATTTTTCCGTCGGGAGAAAGAGCGGTATAGAGGTTATTGATTGATTTCAGGATACGGAATCTCATTCTTCACTCAGTCCTTCATTTTCGAGTATTGTACCGAAGCGTTCGGGAAGAGGCGCACGGAACACCATCTTCTCTCCTGTCCGGGGATGTGAGAACACTATTCTCTCGGCATGGAGCATCAGCGTCGCATTCCTGTACTTTGAATCGGGTCTTGAATAGATGGGGTCTCCGAGTACGGGGTGTCCGATCGACAGCAGATGGACTCTTATCTGATGGGTACGTCCCGTGTAGATTCTCAGGCGCAGGAAAGCATAGTCCATGTTCTGGCTTACAACACGATACTTCGTCAGTGCATCCTTACCTTCGCTCTTCTTCTCCGTCACCGTGAACTTCTTGCGGTTGCTGCGGTCCCGGGTTATCCGGCTGTCTATATAGCCGTCGCACTCCGGGAAGAAGCCCTTCGCTATTGCAACGTAATACTTTTCGTTCGTGTGGGCACTGAACTGTTCTGTGAGAGAAAGATGTGCATCCTTCGTCTTTGCAATTACCATCACACCCGATGTATCCCTGTCCAGTCTGTGCACGATTCCAGGCCTTACTGCATCGTCCGATGTCGAGAAGTCCTCGCCGTAGAGCCCCAGAAGCGCATTCGCAACCGTCCCCTCGGGGCATCCCGCTCCCGGATGCACTGTCATTCCCTGTGCCTTGTTGATGACGAGGATGTCGTCATCCTCATATATTATATCCAGGGGGATATCTTCACTTTTGAGGCCTTCGAAGACCTCTTCACTGTACGAGAGAGCCACCCTGTCACCTTCTTTCAGAGAGGATGATTTCTTTCCCTTAACCCCGTTTATGGTAAGAGAAAGCGAATCGAGGGAGAAAACTGAGCGCGGTATCGAAAGTGTTTCTGCTGCTATCCTGTCAACTCTGCCGGAAGATGTGGATATGAATGAATAGTTCCGTTCTCTGATCAATTCTGTACCCTTCCGAGAATCCAGTCGATGGTTGCGACCGCAAGGCTCAGCCCTGTCGCTACCGAGAGTGATATGACGGCAGTCTTCGTCGCCGTCGGATCCGTTATGAGATTCATCCCAGCCACCGCAGAGACTGCCAGTGTGGATATGGGAAGCGTGAAGACGTAGGACCCGAAGAAGAGTGTCTCGGCACGCCTCAGTTCATTTGACCAGAGGGGAAACTCGTCCTCTTCATAGGACTCGTATTCGTACTTGAGGGAAGAATGAGTGAGTCTTTCGGAAAAGAGAGACGAGAGAGAAAGGGAGACGATGAGAAGTATGATAACGGCCTTCTTCACTGTCTTGCCCCGAATATTGCACTGCCGATTCTGACTTCAGTGGAACCGCAGTCTACAGCATCAGGCCAGTCACCGCTCATCCCCATGCTGAGTACCGTTAAGGGATGGAAAGTGTTTATCTCGTCAAAGAGACTCTTTGTATATGTGAAGGCTTTTATGTTCCTCTCGCCATCGCCTCCGAGAGGGCCGACTGTCATAAGCCCAGTGAGATTCACGTTTTCAAGCTCCTCTGCTCTCTTCACGGCTTCAAGGAGTTCATCCTTCGTTCGGAATCCCGACTTCTGCTCCTCCCCCGAGGAGTTGACTTCGAAGAGGATTTCCATCTTCTTTCCGATTTTGCCGGCTTCCGAGTCTATCTTCTCGAGAAGCGGGATTGAATCGACACTCTCGATTCTGTCACAGAGTGCGACAGCCTTCCTGACCTTGTTTCTCTGGAGCTGCCCTATAAGGAACACCTTCATGCCCTCCGGGCGGGAGAATGAGAATTTCTGCTCCACTTCCTGCACCCTGTTCTCGCCGAAGAGTCTTGCGCCGTCGTCGTAGGCTTCCATAATCATCTCTATCGGCTTTGTCTTACTGACACATAGAAGGACAACGCCGTCCTTCTTCTCCTTAACGCTCCGGTATATCTTGAGATAATCAGTCATTTTCCTTTCCCTTTCTGGTGTTGATTTCCTTCACCTTCTCCCTGTACTGTCTCTTCAGTTCCTTCATGCTGTTGCGGTATTCAAGAACGGCATCCTTTCTCTCCTCAGCCCATTTCTGCATACTGGAAAGCTGTTTTCTGAGTTCCTCCCCCTTTGCCTCGGCATTAGGGAATGCAGCAAGAAGACGCCTGTAGGTGAAGCTGAAACGGCTTCTCGAATCTATGATCTCCCTGTCCATGCGTGCGCGGTATTCACGCTGCGCCTCGAGTTTGCCGCTCTCTGCGTATTCCTTCGCCTTCTGCTCTATCTCCCTTGCCTTCTCGATGGCCTCTCTGAGGGCCTTCTTGAATGCATTCATCTTTATGACCGAGAGAGTGAGGTCGACTGCAAAGAGAAGCCTCAGGACATCCGCCAGGTAATACTGGATTACGTATGGAACAAAATCCACGAGAGAATCTATCCAGGGCTGCACAAGATACACCAGCGATATGCTCATTACGCCGAAGAGCGTGGAATTGAGAAGGCATACCCTTCCGTTTATGTTGCAGAACTTCTTCGAATAGTCCCAGAGTTTTATGGAGAATATCTTCTCGAGTCCCCAGGAACCTATGTACTCGACTATGGATGTAAGTATTACTCCCAGAAGAAAAACAAGAAGCGGATACTTCTTCAGAGGAATCAGGAATATGTTCACGATAAGGCCGCCGCATCCGTAGATCGGAAGCCAAGGGCCGTATAAAAAGCCGCGGTTGACAAGCTTCCTCTGCCCGACGGAGCAGTAGACAACTTCACATATGTAGCCGATGAAGGCATAGATGACAAACGTCAGGGTATATTGGGTTAGAAATTCTTCGGACATACTTTACCTCGCAATAAGAATAATGAATTTCAGGATGTATGTCGATAAAAAAGACCAGGCATCGCCTGGTAGTATCGTGGAGGATACAAGGATTGAACTTGTGACATCCTGCTTGTAAGGCAGGCGCTCTCCCGCTGAGCTAATCCTCCAAAAAAAAATTGTATGCGGTCGAGAGAACTCGAATCTCCAAGCCCGTTAAAGCACTAGCACCTCAAGCTAGCGTGTCTACCAATTCCACCACGGCCGCAAGACAACAACGATATATTAGAAATTTGGGGGTATTGTGTCAACAGCTATCGTAAAATTTTCTCTGTTTTTTCTAACTCGTTGTCCTGCAAAGAATAAGAGGAGAGATTATCGTAACCTCTCCTCTCAATTCCTTACAGTAAAGGAAATTATTTCTTTCTCGGATCCCTGAAGTCCAGATAGTCGATATTCGGGAATATCGCATTGCGCTTCTCGGCATTGATGAGCCATTCGGTGTTGACAGTGTTGCGGCTCATCGAGATATTGACGACGTTGAACGACGAGATGTGATCCTCCAGTCTCTTCTTCGCATAACTCACGGATGTGTTCTCATGCATTATGTTCGGCCAGTCCGAAGCCATGGCAAGCAGAAGCTCCCTCAGCGACTGATTGAGGAACCTTCTCTTGAGTGTTCCCTGGTTGGGGAATCTCTCGGTTAGTCTCTGCATTCTCTCTATTGCCTTGAAAAGATGGGGATAGATGAAGGAGTTGGAGGCATCAAGCCAGTTGTCGGCTCCGCCGTGGCGTCCCCAGCTTGATTCGTTGATCGGGATATCATCAAATTCGCCGGGTCCGCTGATGATGGCAGACGGACTATCCATCGAATAGTTATCCCTGTCGGCTGCTATGGAGCGGATCAGCATTTCAAGGAAGTCTATACCCTCATACCATCTGTGGCCGAAGAGCTCTGCGTCGAACGGAAGCGTGAATACGTGGTCCTTTATGCCGCAGGCATCAAGAAGCGTGCCCTTCTTACGGACGTTATAGAGGAAATTGTCAACGTGAAGCTTGACCTTCTCCTGAGCCTTCTCAAGAGAATAGAAATTCTTGTTCTCGTCCCTTGATGTGATAGCAAAATACTTGTAACCCGTGAATACGCGGAGTGCGGGTTCATGCATGTAGGGTCGTACATATTCCATAGGAAGATAATACCCGATGTCCCTGTAGAATTCGCGGTAATCAGGGTCACAGGGATAGCCGGTCTTATTCGACCATATGAGAGATGAGAGTGACCAGTCACCGCTGAATGCGTAGAGGCCCGAAGGAAGGTGAAGCGGTCTGTAGCCGCCGTAGAGAGACTTCTCCGGAGAAGTGATGGGACAATGGGATGCACAGTTGATCCACCTGATACCGTTATCGAGAAGAAAATCGTCTATTCCGGGATAGTACCCGCCTTCCGGAAGCCAGAAGCCGTCGGGATCCCTGCCGAATATTTCACGGTGGGTCTTCACGCCGACAGCAACCTGTGCATTGACAGCACTCGGATAATCCTTGAATAGAGGAAGATATGCGTGTGTCGCGGCACTTGCGATAAGTTCGATTCTTCCCATGTCACAGAGATTTCTGAAACCCAGCACGAGATTTCTTCCGTAAGCCTCGTAGACGTCGAGATTCCTCTTCGTCTCATTGAGGTAGTGCTCGGCCATGCGGTGGCACTCCCTGTCTTCAGTCTCTGTCCTCTTCACTTCCTTCTCGCCCAGTTCTATATGGCGGTGCATATACTGGACGAATCTCTCCTGAAGCGGTTCATCACTGAGCATTGTCGCAAGCGTCGGGGAGAAGCACATCGAGATACGGAAAGGCACCCTGTCGTCCTCAAGCCTGCTGAGCATGCGGAGAAGTGGTATGTATGTTTCGTTGATAGCCTCATAGAGCCAGTCCTCCTCGAGGAACTTCTCATACTCGAGATGTCTGACATAGGGCTGATGGGCATGGAGAACAAGATTTATTGTATTCATTTTCTGCAGTCCTCCTCCCTGTAGAGACTGTTTATAGCCTGTACTGTCCTGTTGTTGATGAGCTCTCCTGTCTTTGTTGTAAGCGCGGAGAGATAAACCTTGAAGAGAGAATCGTTCTTCTTCATCTCCTCCTGATGTTCAAGCCAGTAGGACGAAGGAAGGGAGAGGGAGTTCGACTGACAGAGAAGATCTCTCTTCCCGTCAGGAGTCTCTGTGTAGAGAGAGACGAAGCAGCTTTCGGCGTCACGCGAGAAACCGATGTTCCACGTCGTGTCATCCTCTCCTATGAGAATATCGTAATTCTCCTTGTTGCCGCTGCGGTCGGTCATCGTGACTACAAGTACGACAGAAGCTCCCTTTGCTTCAATATCCTCCATCGTGATGGAAGAAATCGACCAGAAGACATAACCCCAGTCGGCATTCTTGAAAAGAAAATGAATGAAGGTGTCATGATAGCTTTCGGGAAGTCCTTCCGTTCCGGGGAGTCCCCCGATGAGGTCACTGTGATCAGTGCTGTCACTGAGAGATGAAACGTTCTTGACGTTGACTGTTCTCGCAACCCCCTCATCTGATTCGGAGTTTGCTCTTTCCTCCTCCGCCTTTTCGGTGAGGCTCATGATGAGCTCATCCCTGTCCATCTCCTCAAAGTCTTCTATCTTTTCCTGCTCGGCATAGTTTCTGAGCTCGGACGTAGAAAACGACTCAAGATTTACCGGTACCATTTCTATATTCTCTCCGATATAACTTTATTAAAATTCGGTACAGTTAGTCAACGAACTCTGGTCTTTCTTTCAAAATCAGAAGAGGATGATGTCAGAATTTATATTTTACCGGTGTCAGGATGTCAGATTTTGATGTAGTCACAAATCGCCGTTATACAGATAACATAAAATATTGTACGGAACACTACTTCGTTAAACCGATTTATGGTACACTTTTCCTGTTATGAAAACATCCCTTATACTTCACGGACATTTCTATCAGCCGCCGCGCGAGAACCCGTCGACGGGGATAATCCCGCTGCAGGAAAGCGCCGCGCCCTGGACTGACTGGAACGAGAAGATATATTCGTCATGCTACGGTGCGAACCTCTCGTCAAGGTACCTCGACTCCAGCGGCCGTGTCCTTTCGATTTCGAACAACTACAGATACATCTCATTCAATTTCGGCCCCACTCTCCTGATGTGGGCTGAAAAGTCGCATCCGGAGCTCATCGATGGGCTCAGGGAGGCCGACCGCGATTCTTTAAAGCGCCTGGGACACGGAAACGCCATGGCCCAGAGCTTCAACCACACCATTCTTCCTCTCGATACCCCAGAACGTGCAAGACACCAGATCGAATGGGGAATAGAGGACTTCATACATCACTATGGAAGAGACCCCGAGGGAATGTGGCTTCCGGAATGCGGTATAAACGAAAGTGTCGTCGACATACTCGGCGAATGCGGAATCAGATTCGTCGTACTCTCTCCATGGCAGGCTGAGAGAATCGAGGAGGAAGACGGAAGCATAAGAGAGCTCGGCTCTCTTCCTTGTCCTTCCGTCAGGCCCTACATCCTCACGGGAGAGAAAGGAAGGGAAATCAGCGCGTTCTTCTACGAACCGTCTCTCGCTTCTTCGATATCATTCGGCCATGCCCTGAGAAGTGCAGACAGTCTCTACTCAACCCTTCTGGGCTACCGTGCGGACGGAAGGGAACTCATACATACGGCAACTGACGGCGAAATCTACGGCCACCATGAACCCTATGGTGATATGGCACTCTCTGCTCTCATAAGAAAAGTCGAAGAGAGGGACGATTTTGTTTTCGATAACTATGCATCCTTCCTCGAGAGGCACCCTTCCCGTCTTCACGCATTCCTCCGCTCCGGAGAAGAGAGAAAAGGCACAAGCTGGTCATGTGCCCACGGCGTCGGACGATGGATGCGCGACTGCGGCTGCCACACGGGAGGCCCCGACGGATGGAACCAGAAATGGCGTACGGGACTGAGGAATGCACTCGATAACCTCGACAGAAAAGTGAACGGAATATTCGAAACGGAGATACAGAGAATATTCGGGGATTCCGTTACTCCCTCTTCCCTGCTCTCCTCTGCCGGTTCCGTATTCTCCGGAAGAAAGGGAATGAAGGCATTCCTTTCCTCCTATAATCTCTCAGACGAAGACGAGAGGGAGACAGCAGAACTTCTGAGCGGCATGAAATACATGTCGTACGCATTCACCTCCTGCGGCTTCTTCTTCTCCGATATCTCGGGTCTTGAACCCAGACAGGACATAAGGTATGCCCTCCACGCTGTCTCGATTTTCCAGAACTACACGGATGAAATCCTTCTGATAAACTTTCTCAATGACCTGAGGAAAGCGAAGAGCAACGTGCGGGATGTCGGCGACGCAGCGCTCATTGCCCAGAAGGAGATGGAAGTACTGGACGGGGAATGTGAAGCCTGTGTCTATTTCTATCTCAACATGAAACTTGCTCCTCAGAGCGAATGGAAGACTGAATACGGCTTCTTCCATCTCGACGGAATCTCCCTGGACGGAGAGAGAATCGAACTTGTTCTCAGTGAAAAATCGACCGCCCGCACTTCGTCGTTCCGCATTCTGGAGAATAACGATATAGACAAGGGAATCAACCTCTTCGTGACGAGAGTCGACTGTCCCTCGGCAAAGAACGCAAACTGCATCATTACAGGTTCATCAATCCCTCCGCGCATGATCAGGGAGGCCTACTCCTGGATTGACGAGAAGATGATATCAGTCGACGACAGGTCGCTCACCGAGAAGATAAAGGCCATTAAGATGTATGCCATGCTTCTCTCCAGAAGCGGCAGCGAGATGGACACAAGGCTCGTGGAGAACCTCGGCGAAGCATTGAGGTGTGCCCGTGCCCTCGTCTATTCCCACGACAGGATTGACTATGTCGCAAGGCTTGACAGCATTCTGGACCTGACGTACTTCATTCTCGAATTCGGACGCGAGAGCGAGAAGGAGACTGTCGATGAGATAATCTCCCTCTGCATTTCGAAGCTCTCCGCCCTCATTGTGCGTGACGGGCTGAAAGACGATCTCATGGAGCTCATCGTCAAGGGAATCGGAGCAATAAGGGAAATCGGAAAGGAACCCGACCTCAGAAGCCTCCAGAACGCAGTCTATCCCTACTACGCCGGAAAAGGAGAAAAGAAGGAGAAGGAAAAGGAAGTCTTCTCAGTGCTCAATTTCCACTGAGAAGCTCCTCGGCATGCATTTTCGATATAGCAGTAACCTCTCCCGAGAGAAGACGTGCTATCTCCATGACACGTTCCTCTCCTCTGACTTGTCTGATGGAAGAGAGTGTCCTTTCCCCGCTGGTCTTCTTTTCGACGAGGAAATGCCCGTCTGCCCGTGAAGCTATCTGGGGAAGGTGTGTTATCGTGATGACCTGGCTTCTTTTAGAGAGAGCCTTCAGTTCATCTGCGACATACTGCGCCACGACTCCTCCAAGTCCTGCGTCGATTTCATCGAAAAGCAGCGTCTCGACTGCCCCCTCGCCTGTCGAAGATGCCTTGATTGCAAGCATTATCCTGCTGAGTTCTCCCCCCGATGCGCTGTTCTGTATAAGCGATGTCTTCTCCCCTCTGTTGGGAGCTATCAGGTATTCGATCCTGTCCTTACCATATGGGGAAAGATTCTCATCAGTGACGCTTATCGTGAATACGGCATTCTCCATTCCGAGCTTGTGGAGTGTCTCCTCGATTTTCGAGGAGAACATTTCGGCCCCATTCTTTCTTTTCTCCGTAAGAAGAGCTGCCTTCTTCTCAGTCTCGGCCCTGAGGGAGGATACCTTCCTTTCAAGTGCTGCTATACGTTCTGTACTGTCCTCGATGAGGGAGAGCTTATCCCGGTAGTCATCTGCTGTCTTCAGCGCTTCCTCGACAGTGCCTCCGTAGCGCCTTTTGAGACGCTGGATTGTACTGAGACGGGAGTTCATCTCCTCGATTTCACTTTCGCTGAACGAGAGAGAAGATGTGTAGTCCCTGAGTGTTTCACATATATCATCTATCTCGATTGCCGCGCTTTCGAGCCGCGTTGAAAGTTCGTCAAGGGATGCATCCTTTCTCTTCGCCTTCATGAGTGACGCCTGTCCGGAGGAAAGAAGAGATTGAGCACTTCTGAGATCGTCAGTCGAAGAGGTGAGATTCTCCACAAGGAATTCACTGTTGGCTTCCTTCTGCAGTTTCTCCCTGATTTCCTCCTCTTCGCCGATCTTCAGATTTCCCTTCTCTATTTCCTTCAGGCAGTAGGACATGTAGTCGGCTTCCTCCTTACCGGACTCGACAAGCTTCCTTGTCTCCTCGAGTTCTCTTTCGCCAGCAGTCAGACGACGGTAAGAATCAGAGTATGATGAAAGAATTTCTCCCGATGAGGAGAAATCATCGAGCATTTCTCTCAATACTTCCTTCTTCATGAGAGAATGATGTGCGTGCTGTGATGAGAAATCGACAAGAGCCTCCCCAAGCTCCTCGCCTTCCCTTATCGTAACGGGAGAGCCGTTGACAGTATAGATACTTCGTCCCTCGGCCTTTATTACGCGGCGTATTATCAGTTCGTCATCCTCGAGAGTTATGTCGTGCTTATCGCACCACTCTTTAACAAGAGGAGACGATGTGTGGAAAGCAGCGCTTATCTCGGCCCTGTCTGCTCCCTTTCTGACATCCTCCCTGTCGCCCTTTGCGCCGAGAAGAAGAGAGAGTGCACCGAGTATGATGGACTTACCAGATCCGGTTTCGCCTGTTATCGTGATGAGACCGGACGGGAAATCCAGGTCCAGCCTGTCAATGAGTACATAGTTCGTTACATGAAGTGAATCAATCATGTTTTACCATTTCTCCGCCCCAGTGGAGCTTGTCTCTGATGACTTCCGTGAAGTTACGTTTCGAAGAATGGATTACTCTCAGTTTCTTCCTGTTCATGCGGCAGATTATCCTGTCCTTCTCCTCGAGTTCGAAATAGAGCTGTCCGTCAACAGTGAGGCAGATATCTGTACGCTGATTCTCCCTCACTTCCAGCAGTATTGTCTTGTCACCTGTGACAAGAGGCCTGTTGGAAAGTGCGAACGGACAGATCGGTGTTATGACAATTGCCTTCATTGCGTAATCCAGGATCGGCCCCCCCGAGGCAAGAGAATAGCCTGTGGAGCCTGTAGGAGTAGCGACTATCATGCCGTCGGAACGGAAGTTGCCGGCAAAGGTGTTGTCGATGAGAAGCCTCAGTGATACGACCTTTGCAAGTCCCGATGAGCTTATTACTGCTTCGTTGAGTGCATCTCCCTGATATACCTTCTTACCTCCTCTGAAAACAGAGACCTTAAGCATCAGGCGGTCCGTGTAGTTTTTCCCGTTATCAAGATACAGCGAAAGTGCATCCTTCCATTCGGAAAGTTCTATTTCAGTGATGTAACCGAAAGTTCCGAGATTGATGGGAAGCACGGTAATTCCGGCCTTAATTGCGGAACGTGCACAGCAGAGCACCGTGCCGTCCCCTCCGAGCGGAATCACAAGGTCGACGTCGGGAGCAAACTCGAGATTGAGATTCTCAGTGGAATCGATGAGAATCGTCGATGATGGAATTCCGAGAGAGAGAAGGTGTTCCTCGATGTCGAGAGAAATGCGTTTGCTCTCACTCTTTATCCTTGGTGTGATTATTACTGCCTTTCTTATGACCATGCTTCACCTCATCATTCCTATGACACGCTGCACTGTCTGTATTTCGGCATTCGACAGAAACGGATAAAGAGGGAAAGACACAGCTCTCGAAAGATACGGAAATGCCTTCGGAAAACGGTCGAACCTGTCCTGATAGCGGCTTCCGACAGCCTTCGAGAAGGTCTTGTGTACAGTTACGGAATACTTCTTGGCCAGCTCCGTTACTTCGTCGGGTCTGTCCTGGGTTATGCACGAGAACCCGTAACCGTTTGATGAGAAATCGACATCCCCCATGCCGAATATCTTGACCTTGCCCTTCCTTCTCGCCTCATCTGCATAAATCTTATAGATACTGGAGCGCCTCAGGACGATGGACTCCAGCTTCATGAGCTGCACTACTCCGAGAGAAGCGTTGAGATCCGGCATTTCAACAAAGGAATTGACATCCTTCTTCATAAGAGCGAGTGTTTCCTCATTATCTGACAGCAGAACGGCACCGCCTGCCGTAGAGACTATCGAATCCTCCTCGGTTGACGCGATAACGATGTTTCCGATTCTTCCCGGTCCCATGGAATTGAGTTTAGAGCCGACACTCTGTGTTATGTCTTCAAGAATCGGGATGCCGTATTCCCTGAACTTCTCCCCGTCTGTGGGGATGTTTCCGAGAGGCAGAAAGAGTACAAGCGCCTTTGCCCCTTCTTCGAGGGCATTCCTTATTCCGTCGCCGTCTGGAATCATCTCGTCGTCGACATCTGTGAGAATGCACTTCAGCCCCAGTCTCTTCATTGCCTCAAGATAGACAAGAGGCGTGAATACGGACATACAGACACCATCCCCCTCTACAAGTCCCATAGAGTGGAATGCGACGGCAATGGCATCGATATAGCTGCGGAGAGCTACTCCATCCTTACGCGATGTATATGCAGAGAAGGCCTTCACGAACGCACGTTTCTTCTCGCCCGGGCCGATCTTTTCGTCGACCATCGTCTGAAGTACTGCGTCCATATCCTTACGGAACAGGGCCGGTTTGAAAAAAGGTATCTGAGCCATGTGTGTACTATAGCATAAAGGGAGAGAATTATCGATATAAAAGAACAGCGAGGAAAATCAGAATCAACAGCACTCAATCAGAGCTCTATGAGGATTTATCCCTCAAAGCTCAGAAAAAACAAAAATAATGTACAAAAAAAAGCAGGCGGCTTCCTACTCTCCCGGAGACGGGCTCCAGTACCATCGGCGAAGAAGCGTTTTACTTCCGTGTTCGGGATGGGAACGGGTATTTCCACTTCTCTATGACCACCTGCAGATTCAGAGGGAAGACGAAGTTCGCCTTCTGACTGAATCAATCTATAGCAAAATAGATAATCAAATAAAAAAGCTGGCGACGACCTACTCTCCCGGAGACGAGCTCCAGTACCATCGGCGAAGAAGCGTTTTACTTCCGTGTTCGGGATGGGAACGGGTATTTCCACTTCTCTATGACCACCTGCAGATTCAGAGGGAAGACGAAGTTCGCCTTCTGACTGAATCAATCTATAGCAAAATAGATAATCAAATAAAAAAGCTGGCGACGACCTACTCTCCCGGAGACGAGCTCCAGTACCATCGGCGAAGAAGCGTTTTACTTCCGTGTTCGGGATGGGAACGGGTATTTCCACTTCTCTATGGTCACCAGCAGACTACTTAGAGGTTCCGTAGACGGAGCATCGAGTAGTCAGAAGAGAATCGAAAGGACAATATGGTCAAGCCTCACGGCAAATTAGTAATGGTCGGCTGAACATGTTGCCATGCTTACACCGCCATCCTATCAACCAGCTAGTCTTGCTGGCTCCTTCAGTGGAGTCAAGCTCCATGGGACACCTAATCTTGGGGTGGGCTTCCCGCTTAGATGCTTTCAGCGGTTATCCCTTCCGAACGTAGCTACCCTGCAAGTGCCGCTGGCGCGACAACAGGTACACTAGAGGTTCGTCCACCTCGGTCCTCTCGTACTAAAGGCAGGACCCCTCAAGTATCCAACGACTGCAGCAGATAGGGACCGAACTGTCTCACGACGTTCTGAACCCAGCTCGCGTACCGCTTTAATTGGCGAACAGCCAAACCCTTGGGACCTGCTCCAGCCCCAGGATGCGATGAGCCGACATCGAGGTGCCAAACCTTGCCGTCGATGTGAACTCTTGGGCAAGATCAGCCTGTTATCCCCGGAGTACCTTTTATCCGTTAAGTGACGGCGCTTCCACTCGCTACCGCCAGATCACTAAGACCTACTTTCGTATCTGCTCGACTTGTATGTCTCGCAGTCAAGCCACCTTGTGCCTTTGCACTTGACGGCTGATTCCCAACCAGCCTAAGGTGACCTTCGCGCGCCTCCGTTACACTTTGGGAGGCGACCGCCCCAGTCAAACTCCCCGCCTGGCGCTGTCCCGATGCCGGATTACGGCAGCGGTTAGAAAATTGAATCAGCAAGGGTGGTATTTCACCATCGACTCCCCGCACCCTGACGGGCACGGATCTCAGTCTCCCACCTATCCTACACATGCTGGTCCAATCTTCAGCACCAAGTTAGAGTAAAGGTTCACGGGGTCTTTCCGTCTAACTGCAGTCACCAGGCATCTTCACCTGGACTTCAATTTCACCGGATCTCGCGTTGAGACAGTGCCCAAATCATTACACCATTCGTGCGGGTCGGAACTTACCCGACAAGGAATTTCGCTACCTTAGGACCGTTATAGTTACGGCCGCCGTTTACTGGGGCTTGAGTTCGCCGCTTCGATTGCTCTGACGACTCCCCTTGACCTTCCAGCACCGGGCAGGTGTCAGCCCATATACTTCCCATTGCTGGTTCGCATGGACCTGTGTTTTTGGTAAACAGTTGCTTGGGCCATTTCTCTGCAACCCATGGGCCTCCCCATGGGCCATACTTCTCCCGAAGTTACGTATGCATTTTGCCGAGTTCCTTAACGCGAGTTCTTCCGAGCGCCTCTGCTTTCTCAGCTTGCCCACCTGTGTCGGTTTATAGTACGGTCCCATAACACATATACTTAGAAGGTATTTCCTGGCACGACAGCTACGCATCCTTCATCCTCCCGTAAGAGGACTCCCTCCAGACTCAGCTCAACTCCGGCATTTGACTCGAAGTCTCACCGCCTCGTCTATTCGACCGGGACTACCGACACCCGGCGATCTTTCGCTCTATGCTTCTCTCCATCATTGTGTTATGAGGCACGGGAATATTGACCCGTTTCCCATCGGCTACGTCTTTCGACCTCGCCTTAGGGGCCGGCTAACCCCTGGGTAGATTACCTTTACCCTGGAAACCTTAGGCTTTCGGCGGACAGGGATCTCACCTGTCTTTCCGTTACTCATGCCTGCATTCTCTCTTCCATCTCGTCCACGAAAGTTCCCACTCCCGCTTCTTCCGCACATGGAATGCTCCCCTACCCACACATATTATCTATATGTGACGAAGCTTCGGTTGTGTGCTTAGCCCCGTTAAATTGTCGGTGCCCGAGTACTCGACCAGTGAGCTGTTACGCACTCTTTAAAGGTGTGGCTGCTTCTAAGCCAACCTCCTGGCTGTCTAGGCATTCGGACTTCCTTTCCCACTTGGCACACATTGGGGACCTTAGCTGTCGTTCTGGGCTGTTTCCCTTTTGGCCACGGCCCTTATCAGTCGCAGCCTGACTGCCATGCATTTTATCACGGCATTCTGAGTTTGATTAAACTTGGTACCCAGCGACGGGCCCGCATCTATTCAGTGCTTTACCTCCGTGACAGTCCACATGACGCTAGCCCTAAAGCTATTTCGGGGAGTACCAGCTATCTCCAAGTTTGTTTAGTCTTTCGCTCCAATCCACAGCTCATCCCAACCCTTTTCAGCGGATTTAGGTTCGGCCCTCCACTGGATTTTACTCCAGCTTCAGCCTGGCCATGGATAGATCACTTGGCTTCGGGTCTGTCGCATGTAACTGTACGCCCATTTCGGACTCGGTTTCCCTTCGGCTCCGGCACTCCTATGCCTTAACCTCGCTACATACGGCAACTCGCAGGCTCATTCTACAAAAGGCACGCCATCACCCTCTCGGGCTTTGACCGCTTGCAGGTCCACGGTTTCAGGTTCTCTTTCACTCCCCTCCCGGGGTTCTTTTCACCTTTCCCTCACGGTACTATGCGCTATCGGTAGCTGCCGAGTATTTAGCCTTGGAGGGTGGTCCCCCCAGATTCCGACAGGATTCCACGTGTCCCGCCGTACTCAGGTACGCACCTCACTGCCCTCAGGTTTTCGCTTACGGGGATTTCACCCTCTCTGTCTGACTGTCCCAAGTCATTCTGCTAACCCTCGGCTTTCTTCAGCTTTATCGGTGCGCCCTACAACCCCATATATGTCTCCACATATGGTTTGGGCTCCTCCCCGTTCGCTCGCCGCTACTGGGGGAATCTCTTTAGATTTCTTCTCCTGCTGGTACTTAGATGGTTCACTTCCCAGCGTATGTCACATACAACCTATTTATTCACTTGCATGCGACAGTCATTCCAGACTGTCGGGTTACCCCATTCGGAAATCACGGGATCAGGGCCTGTTGGCGGCTCCCCCGCGCTTATCGCAGCTATCCACGTCCTTCTTCGCCTGGCAGCTCCTAGGCATCCACGCATGGACCCTTCTTCACTTGACCATATTGTTCTTTCGATTCCTTCGCTAAAATTACAAAAATCAATGGAGGCTAAGGGATTCGAACCCTTGACCCTCGGCTTGCAAAGCCGATGCTCTAGCCAGCTGAGCTAAGCCCCCGTAACTCACGAACGGAAAGAGAGAAATAGAGAGAGAGCTCTTTGCAGGGTCTTTCACCCTGCGGAAAACTTCCTGTATCTTTGCCTTCGGCTGTGAGACCTCAGGCGCCTTTCTTATTAGAAAGGAGGTGATCCAGCCGCACCTTCCGGTACGGCTACCTTGTTACGACTTCACCCCCCTCACCAGGCGTACCTTCGGCACCGTCCCCCTTGCGGTTGGACTAGCGACTTCGGGTACCCCCGACTCGGATGGTGTGACGGGCGGTGTGTACAAGGCCCGGGAACGTATTCACCGCGCCATGCTGATGCGCGATTACTAGCGATTCCAACTTCGTGGGGTCGAGTTGCAGACCCCAGTCCGTACTGAGACCGGCTTTTTGCGGTTCGCTCCACCTCTCGGTCTTGCTTCGCTTTGTACCGGCCATTGTAGCACGTGTGTGGCCCAGGACGTAAGGGCCATGATGACTTGACGTCATCCCCGCCTTCCTCCGGTTTGTCACCGGCAGTTCCGTCTGAGTGCCCAACTTAATGATGGCAACGGACAGTGGGGGTTGCGCTCGTTGAAGAACTTAATCTCACATCTTACGACACGAGCTGACGACAGCCATGCAGCACCTGTGGGGAGACTCCGAAGAGCTCATTGCTTTCACAACGATTCCTCCTCATGTCAAGCCCTGGTAAGGTTCCTCGCGTATCATCGAATTAAACCACATGCTCCACCGCTTGTGCGGGCCCCCGTCAATTCCTTTGAG
>CAVFYD010000027.1:0-26260 GCA_963626615.1 Sphaerochaetaceae bacterium | reverse complement strand
CTCCTCCCACTGGGCAAGCCCAGGGGATTCCGCTGAGAAGGATTTAACATTGAAAGCAGTAGCCTCTTAGAAAGTCAGACCTTTCATACGATGTTCCTATGTACCTGCTTTTAAAGCATCTCTTTTCTAATCAACTCTGAACAATGTCCCTGTTATATAACAATTCTGCAGGTACTCGATGATGTTTCCCCACCCCCAGAAAAATGACACAATCCCTGTAAGAAACTCCGTCAGAGGAAAGTCCTTACAGGTGGCAGGACTGCAGTTCTTCTTCGCTGTCTCATACATCTCGTCGGGAGTTCCGGGAAACGGATGGAAGTCGTATCCGAAGAAGTTGCAGTCATGTTTTCCCCTCTTATGCCGTCAAGACTGCTGACGGTAGTCGAGAGGAAAGCGGCTGTCTTCTCCTTCTCTGTCTCTGCATACGGCAACTCCCCGTCTGAGCAGATGAAAGCTGCTACTGTTCTGAGTGCAGACGAAGTCTTTCCGGGGTCTGCGTCTTTCAGTCCCGGAAAAGAGACGTGTGTTCCCTGACAGAGAGATCCTCTGTCTTTTTGTCCCCATCTCCTCTGAGTGCTGTGGTGGATATCATCAGTACTCAGGCTTTTTCTCTTTCCGGCCGACCAGCCAAAGGAGAAAGGGACGATCTGTCTCCTTCCCTTTCTCCCGCCCCGCAGGGCTCAAACCTTATGCTGTCCAGTCCTCCTCATCGCGGGAGAGATGAAGAGTGAGGGGACGGCCGAACTCGTCGCTGGCCTGAAGGTAGTAGCGCTTCCTCCTGGGATAGCTGAAGTCTCCCCTCTTTTCATAGATGTCATAAAAGTAAGTCAGTTCTCCTATTATTTCCCTCGCATAGCGCGGAGTGATTTCGAGCTCATCGCTGAGCTCCTGGACTGATGCTCCTCTCTGACGGGAGAGCATCTCTTCTGCACGTTTTCCGATGTAATAAGTCATCTTTCTGTTCCTGATTATTTTCTTATGCGAAATGCCCCGGGCATTGTCCCTGCGGCGTCCGCCGCTTCTCCGGTCAGGAAGGAAGTATGTGTGTTTTACTTCTTCTTCCTTTTGATATATTCACAATATATCATTTGCAGAACAGGAGTCAAGAAGAACTTTGAAAATTTTGATATTTTTTAAATATATCGTATTGAGAGGGTGTTTTTATCCTTCCTTTCAGGCTTTCCCTCCCCGGAACGGAGAAGGAAGGCCCTTTCAATCAGGACTTTTCGCTGAGGGAGCCGATTATGCTCCCGATATCGAGAAGGGCGTCGTGAATGTCGCTCTCGATTTCGCCGAGGGTGCGCTTCTTCGCCTTCTCTTCCTTTTCGATGTAGAGGGACGGAAGGAGGCTGCACGCCTTCTCTTCGACGACTTCATACGGAACTCTCACGCTGCCCTTTCCTTTCCGGGTACGGATGAGTGATGAAAGTTCATCCACCGCTTCCTTACGGAGAGCGGGGGTGCCGTACTTCTTCTCGTAGTAGAAGGCAGAGCTGTTCTCTGTCCAGTCCACCATCAGGATATCTTCATTCTTCTCCTTCGTGATGACGAGAAGAAGGGTGGGAACACTGGTTCTTCTCGAGAGGGAGGGAAGAAGAATCACGGATGATACATGTCTTCCCCTCACGAGATATTCCCTTATCTGGGGAAAATCGAACTGGGACCCGAAGGCGAATGTGCTCAGAAGTGACACTGCGGCCATTCCCCTTTCCGAGAGCATGTCGAGAGCCTTCATGACTGCGGCTCCCGATGCCTCTCTCGCCGTTATTCCGCCAGATATGAACGGAGACTGGAGTTTCGAGCCGAATACGGGACTGAGAAAAATCCTGTCGGCCGTCGTTCCCGTGAGGAATTTTCCGGAGAATGCATCTTCCGAACAGATGCTGACTTCATTCCCAGAGAGGATTCTGTATATCTCGGCATAGTCAGTGCAGAACATGTCCCTGTCGTTGAGAATGGTCTTCACACCCTTTTTCCTGCCGTTGATGACTGCAGTCGAGAGACAGGTTCCAGAGAGGAAATCGAGGAACGTGTCACCGTTTTCCGGAGAAAGAATGCGTCCTGCGATTTCGGCAACTGTCGGATTGACGCTTCTCTCGTCTCCGAAGGCTTCCCTGTACGAGAGACGGAGAGCCTTTTCGAAAACAGCGGCGCCGTCTTTTTCGAGGTCAAGTCCAGAGAGCGACACTCCGGTTTGATAGTTTTCCCTGTCTTCTGCTATTGCATCAAAGACGCGGATTGTCGTCACGAAGTGAGAAGCCAGAGAACCGAGGACCTCTTCTGCATCTTTTTCCCGGATACGGAGAACCGGATCCGAAGCCCCCTCCGTATCGTTCTTGTGGATTTCGAATCTTACGCGGCTCCAGGCGTCTCCTCCCTTATCCGAGCTGTCGACAGCCTTCTTCAGGAGGCAGAGACAGAGAAATGGCTCCATGACGCCGAGTTCGGAGAAGTTTCCGCTTTTGCCTTCACTCTGGAGAGTCTTCAGGGAGTCAAAGACCTCCTGAACCTTATCTTCCGTATCATCCTTCAGCATGTTCAGTAAAAGAAGATTCAGCATCTTCCCGCCTCCTCAAGAATCGCATCGAGCCTCTCCTCTTCAAGAGATGAGTATCTCCGGACAGCTTCCCTGAGCTCTCCGATTCTGCAAAATCTCTGTCCTATCTCAGCCTGCTCTTCGAGCGGGATGTCGGGAATGGTGATTTTCGCGAAGTCGGATTTCTTCATAAGCGCCATCACGCTTCCGTAGCACTTCTTCCTTATTTCCCCGAGGAAGGTCTTCGAGTGGAAATATGCAAGGAGAAAATATCTGTCTGTTTTCTTCCCGTCAACAGTGATTCTGAGACAGAACGAGGGGACAAGGAGGCCCTCGTCAGACTTCTCTATCAGACACGAGTCGTACGGTGACGAGAGCTTGATTACTATGTCGCCCTCACGCGTCAGGAAGTCACTGACATCCTTTCTCTCTCCCGTCTTCCTGTCTCTCTGGAGCTCCTGACTCTCGATGAGACTGTGATCGACCTTTCCGTCATGTATCGCCTTCGGGACAAGCACCCCGACTGTGAATCCGGTGCTCTCCCCTTCATCCTTTCTTGCGTCGGCAAGAACCCTGCCCGTTATGACTCCCGCCTTCAGTTGAGCTGTATCACCAAGCTGCATGTGCACTTTCCTTACTTTCTGCTGATATATTATTCTGAATCAATTTTAGACCTTCCCCGCTCTCCCTCGTCAAGACCTCTGTTTTCCGTGAAAATGAACGGCTCACCGTCACGCTCCCGGAAAGGACAGCAGAATCCTTCTCTACGGACACTCCCTGCCTCGCTGAAAAAATCTTTCGTTTCAGCATAATTTTTTATCTCTGCAATAAATATTATTTCAGAAATCACGAAAAGCAAGTTCAGCAGTGCTGATTCTGCACGAAAAAGCAGGTTAATGGTACGAGATTCTTACTAAAAGCACTTCCAACTGTACTTTCACTTCCCTCTGACACTTTCCATCATCCTGTCCCACTTCGCTTCCATGTCGCTAACGAGCCTCAGCTGTGTTCTTGCCCTGTCGAGGTTCTGTCCGTCTCTTGATACGGAGAAATACCGGTCGCCTTCGAGGTAGTCAGAGAGGAATCTCATGCCGCATTCGAGCGTCATCGTCTTCGCGCCGAGGGGAAGAGCTTCCGTCTCTTCCTTCGTCAGTGACGGGCAGGCCTTTCTGAAGCCTTCCGTATATATGTCGTAGAGAGGAAGGGAAAGGGAAACCTTCTCAAGGTCCCTTTCGTCCTCGGCTGCCGTTGAGGCACCGAATCTGATGGAGTCGCCGTAGTCGTAGAGACTGAGGCCCGGCATGACGGTGTCGAGGTCGATTACGCAGAGGGCCTTCATCGTCGCCCTGTCAAAGAGGACGTTGTTGAGCTTCGTGTCGTTGTGCGTGACCCGGAGAGGGAGGATACCCTCTTCCCTCATTCTCTGGAGAGAAGACATCTCATCCTCCCTCTCCAGTATGAAGTCTATCTCGCGCTGAACACCTTCTGCCCTCGATAGGATATCTTCACTGACTGCCTTTCTGAAATCACGGTAGCGCTTCGGGGTATTGTGGAAATCGGGGATGACCTCCACAAGGAGGGATGCATCAAAATCCGAAAGGGACTCGGAGAAGCCGCCGAATGCCAGCGCGCTCTCGTAGAAGTATCCGGGGCTTGAGATGCTCTGGAGGCAGACTGTGTCCTTCACGAAGGAGTATACCCTGTAGAAGCCGTCGTCGCCTTCGGCCCAGTTTCTGCCGTCCTTCGTCCTTATGAGTTCCATGACCCCTCTTTCGCTGTCACACTTCTTCCTCAGATGTGCCGTCACGAGACTGATGTTCCTCATAAGGCCGTCAACATCGGGGAATACCGCTGTGTTGATTTTCTGGAGAATGTATTCCTTCCCGCTGTCTGTCCTGACATCATATGTCCGGTTTATGTGGCCCTCTCCGTAGGATTCGACTGAAAGGACATTTCCCTCAAGATCGAATACATCTATATCAACCATGGCACACTCCTCCTGACCTCTCTGTAAACTATACTTTCTCCCGCGCCGGTTCACAATCCGGAAAGAGGGAATTTACACTTCCTGACACAGCTGATGATTTTACAAAAAATTTTCATCTCCTCAAAAAATATGTGATACATTGATAAAAAAAGGAGTCCCGTTTCCCCGGGATGATACTCATTTGGAGGATAATATGAAAAGACTGGCAGTATTCGCTTTAGTCGTACTGATGCTCGCTGCTCCGCTCTTTGCACAGGGTGCAGCTGAAGCGGCAGAAGAGAAGATTCATCTTACATTCGTGGAAGTCATGACATCTCCCGAAAGAACACTCGTTCTTCAGAATGCCATCGACAGGTTCGAGGAAGCACACCCGAACATCGAAGTCGAACTCGTTTCCCCACCGTATGAGCAGGCAGAGACAAAGCTCGCTTCCATGCTCGTTGCAGGCCAGGACGTCGACGTATGTGAAATCAGAGACAACTCCGTTGCCACTCTCATCAACGGCAACCTTCTCTACAAGCTCGACAATCTCGTGGAACAGTGGAACACAAAGGACCAGCTCGTTGACGCAGCTCTCCTCGCAGGCGCTTCAATCGGTGATGCAACATACTTCCTTCCCCAGTACCTCTATGTAAAGGCACTCATGGTAAGAACAGACATCCTCGAGAAGTACGGAATCGAGATGCCGGAGACAATGGACGAGTTCTACGCAGCATGCAAGAAGCTTGCTTCTGTCGGAAACGGACAGTACTCACTCGCTCTCAGAGGAAAGGGAAATCCGTGTAAGACAACTGACGTCATGATGCTTCCTGAAATCGCAAACGTTGATGTCGACAACATCTATACAACTACAGACGGATCTTTCTATCTTGACACAGACGGCGGAAGAAAGGCTCTCAACGACTACCTCGAGCTCTTCCAGACAAGCTGCCCGTCAGACGCAGTCAACTGGGGCTATGCTGAACAGATCAACGGCTTCATCAGCGGCACGACTCCGTTCCTCTTCCAGGATCCGGATGCTGTCGGCTCCGTCAAGGACGCTCTTGATGAAAGCCAGTACACAGCTATTCCTGTTCCGACAGGAGCATCTGGAAAGAGATATCTCGACTACGGTTTCGCAGGACTCGCAGTTGCTGCAAACTCCAAGCATCCTGAAGAAGCTTTCGAGCTCATCAAGTACCTCATCAGCGCAGAAGTCAACGCTGAAATCTGTGAATTCTACGGCGCTCTTCCTGTCAACAAGGAAGCTTACAACCTCTCCGACATGTTCAGCATGGGCATCTACAAGGAATGGGCTGACGAAATGGCTGACGAAGACACTGTCTTCATGAAGTTCCCGCTCGAGAACCCGAAGTTCGCAGAATACCAGACAGTTCACATGACAGCCATCCAGAACATGCTTCTCGGAAAGGCAACAGTCGAAGAGACAATCACTACTCTCAAGAATTTCTGGGAAAACTGATTATCAGTCAGGATAACATAAGGAGGCAGGGATAAAGACGGCGCGTCCGTCTGTCCCTGTCTTTGACTTTATAAGGGAGGATCCGTGAAAAAGAACAAATGGTACCTCATAATGATGATTCCTGCTCTTCTCTTCCTTGCAGTATTCATCTACTATCCCCTCATCAAGGGAGTCCAGATGGCATTCCAGAACTACAACCTGTTCAATCTGAATGACATCCACTTCATAGGACTCGAAAACTTCAAGAAGATCATCACTTCAACAAGCATCAGCTTCCTGCAGATACTGAAGAACACCCTCGTCTGGGTCGTCTTCTCGGTAATCTTCCAGTTCCTTCTGGGCTTTCTGCTTGCAATGATGCTCCGTAAGCCGTTCCGGGGCAGAAGCGTCTACTGCGGCTTCGTCTTCTACACCTGGGCTCTCTGCGGCTTTGCAATAGGTCTCATCTGGTCCTGGCTCTTCAACGGCCAGTTCGGCGTCGTCAATGACCTCCTGATGAAGATCGGTATTCTTAAGGAGAACATCGGCTGGCTTTCGGAGCCGGAAGTCGCCATGATCAGCGTCATAATCACAAACGTCTGGTACGGTGTCCCGTACTTCGGCATCATGCTCCTTGCCGCACTCCAGTCAGTTCCGAACGAACTCTACGAAGCGGCGACAATCGACGGCTGCAACGGTGTGCAGAAACTCTTCTCCGTCACCGTCCCGTACATCAAGCCCACAATCGTGAGCACGGTTCTTCTCAGAACCATGTGGGTAATGAACTTCCCCGACATCATCTATGCGATGACTCAGGGCGGTCCTGTCAATTCGACAAACATTCTCGCTTCATATATGGTTACGAAGGTATTCACGGAGTATGACTACGGCCAGGGTTCGGCCATCGGAGTCATAATCATGGTTATCCTTTTCATCTATTCGATCATCTACCTCAAGGTGATGAGATCAACGGAGGACGACATATGATGGCAGGTAAGAAAGTGAAGAGAGTCACCGGAAAGGTCGTCAGGGTCATAATACTCGCGGCATTCCTTCTCGTTGCGGTGCTTCCCCTCTTCTGGATATTCATCACTTCCCTCAAGAGCGCGAAGGAGCTCTACGCCCTTCCTCTCATCTACTGGCCGGAGGAACCGACATTCGCTGCCTACAGAAAGCTCTTCACATACAGCAACTTCGGCAAGTACTTCCTGAACTCCCTCAAGGTCACGCTCATAGCCTCCGTCGGAGCGCTCTGCGTATCGATCATGAGCGGCTTTGCGCTCTCGCGACTCAGGGCAAAGAAGCTCAAGGGCAAGATCGAGATCATCATGTACTTCACGCAGACTGTACCGTCATTCATGCTGATGGTGCCTCTCTTCATGATGTTCTCGAAGCTCAAGCTCGTTGACAATCACTTCTCGCTCTCGATCATCTACATCGCAACTGTCGTGGCATTCTGCACGATCATGTCGAGAAGCTTCTTCGACAGGATTCCTGTAAGCCTCGAGGAGGCTGCGAAGATTGACGGATGCAATCTCTTCCAGTCGATAATCCACATCGTACTGCCGACGACGCTTCCGGGCATTGCGGCAATATTCTGCTTTGCATTCATCAACATCTGGAACGAGCTCTTCATATCGGTAATGATAATCAACAAATCGAGCCTGTACACGGTTCCCGTCGCACTCAACTCCTTCATATCGAAGGCGGGAGTCAGCTGGGACCTGATGAGTGCAGGTATAGTAGTGGCACTTCTTCCGACAATGATTGTCTTCGGCATCGGACAGAAGTACATCGTAGCCGGACTCACCGAAGGCGGTGTCAAGGGCTGAGGGAGGAATCAGATGGAACACAGGGAAATTACGGACATTCTTCATCACATGGGCGAAGATGACATGCCTTTCGGAGCGGTAAGCCCTCCGATATTCCAGACATCCATCTTCTGCTTCAGGGATTATGATGCACTGAGGGACGCACTCTCTGACGAGCCTCATAACTTCATCTATTCAAGGGGAAACAACCCAACGGTCAATCTGTGCGAAGCAAAGATAGCGGAGCTCGAGCACGGAGAGGCTGCAAAGCTCGTCTCGAGCGGTGTTGCCGCAATCTCGTGCGCAATCTTCAGCTGTCTCAGGGGCGGGGACCACATCATCATGGTGCGTGATGCCTATGACTGGGCACAGTACCATGTGGAAAAATATCTCTCGCGCTACGGCGTGACATGCACGTTCGTCGACGGACGTGACGTGAAGGACTTCGAGGAGGCAATCAGGCCCAACACGAGTGTCATCTATCTCGAAAGTCCGACATCTCTCACATTCAAGCTTCAGGACATAAAGGCCGTATGTGACCTTGCCCATGCTCACGCCATCAAGGTGATAATCGACAACACATGGGCTACCCCGATCTTCCAGAACCCGATCGACATGGGAGTCGACCTCGTCGTGCACTCGGCAACGAAATACCTCGGAGGAAACTCCGACCTCATTGCAGGTGTAATCGTTGCAAGGAAGAAGGAGGACATGGTCCACCTCTTCCAGACGGAGTTCCTGGCCCTGGGGCCGGTACCCGACCCCATCATGGCATGGCTCATCATGCGCAACATCAGGACACTTCACGTCAGGATGCCCGTTCACTACGAGAATGCGAAGGCAGTCGCATCGTGGCTCGAGAAGCAGGATGAAGTGGAATCTGTTCTCTACCCGCTTCTCCCGTCATACGAGCAGTATGACCTGGCGAAGAAGCAGCTCAGGGGCGGAAGCGGCCTCTTCTCCTTCAGGCTGAAGACGAAGAACGTCGAGGACGTGAAGAAGTTCGTCAATGCCCTCAGGTACTTCAAGAGAACAGTCAGCTGGGGCGGCTACGAAAGCCTTGTCTACCCCAACGCATCGCACTATAAGGAAGGGGAAGAGATTCCCGAGGAAAGAGTTGGTCTCATAAGACTCCATATCGGCCTCGAGAACAAGGATGCCCTTATAAAGGACCTCGAAAACGGATTCAGGGCAATGAGAGGATAAAAGTGCTGGACAGGAAAGCGGAAAGAAGAGTTGACCAGATTATAGCAGAGCTCGAAGGAAGAAAGACGAAAGAGATCGTGACCGGTGCTGTCTGGTATATCGCATCGACAGAGAAGGAGTACGGGGACACACCGGCGGGAGACGAACTGAAGTGGACGGGGATAACGAAATACCCGTTCGAATACGGAAAGCCGTGGACGAACTTCTGGTTCAGGGCAGAAGTCAGTACGGAGAATATCCCGAAGGACGGGGATGTCTATCTCGAGCTAATGCCGGAGACTGACAGCCTCGTGTACATCAACGGTAAACCCGAAGGCGCAGTCAATCCCTTCCATCCGCTTCTGAAAATAAACAGCTTCCTCAGTTCCCCCGCACTTGAAATAAAGGCTGAAGCCTGGGGAGGGCATCACTTTCCGGGCTATCATCCGTCAGAAGGCGGGAGAGTCATGACGGCAGTCGCCGTAAAGAAGAAGAGCTACCCTCTCCGCCTCTCCTCACCCCGTATTCTGAAAAAGAACGGAAATCTCTGGGACCTCTACTTCGACGCACTTGTCCTCAGGGGACTCAGCAGAACTCTCGAGCCGGAAAGCTATCTCTACCAGAAGATCATCTCGACACTTCACAAAAGCCTCCTTATGCTCGATTTCCACGAGGACGATACGATTCTTGAAGAGAAGGCAGCAGGAGTGAGAAAACTTCTCGAACCGCTTCTGAAAGCCGGAAACGGAACATTTGCCCCCGAGATAATATCGGTGGGGAATGCACATCTCGACCACGCATGGCTCTGGCCCATAAGCGAGACAACGAGAAAAGCCGCACGCACCGCCCTCAACATGGTGAACTACACAAGGGATTTCCCGTCCTTCTCGTTCATGTTCACACAGCCTGTGCAGATGCTTGCAGTAAAGGAGAAGTATCCTTCGGTATATGAGAAGGTTCTTGAGGCTTACAGAAAAGGAAAATGGGAGCCCCAGGGCACAAGCTGGGTCGAGCCCGACTGCATGCTTCCCTCGGGAGAGGCCCTCATCAGACAGTTCATCTACGGCCTCAGGGCAAACAGAAGTCTCTATCCAGGCTACTCGGGACGCGTCTTCTGGATACCCGATTCATTCGGCTACAACGCGCAGCTTCCCCAGATTCTCCGCTCCTGCGGAATGGAATACTTCGTCACGAGCAAGATAGGCTGGAACGACACCAACGCCTTCCCCTATGACCTCTTCGTGTGGGAGGGAATCGACGGAACGAAGATTCCTGCCCATATGATAGTCGGGGCATATGAAGGAAAGAACGAGCCCGAGCAGATTGCCGAGTGTTGGGGAAAGATACGGCACAAAGATCTCCAGCCGGCACTCCTGAGAAGCATCGGAGAAGGTGACGGCGGCGGCGGAACGATGCTGGAGGACCTCGAGGAAGCAGAGAGGGAGAGAAACCTCCAGGGCATGCCGAAGAACCGCTGGGGAAGACTTGATGAGGCAATGAAGACAATCTTCACCCTCTCTCCCCCAGAAACGCTTCCCGTCTATAAGGGAGAACTCTACCTCGAACTCCACAGGGGAACCTACACGGTTCAGGCAGATATAAAGAAGTACAACAAGGCCCTCGAGAGAGCACTCCACAATGCAGACTGTCTTCTCTCAATGGTCTTTGCAGCCGAGGGAAAGAGTGAAAGATACAGAAAGGCGAAGACTCTCATAGACTCCTCGTGGAAGACTCTTCTCACGAACCACTTCCACGACATACTTCCCGGCTCATGCATAGAAAGAGCTATGACGGAAGCGAAGGCTTCCTACAGAAAAGCCATCGGATACGCAGATGAGGCCGTCGCCCTTCTTCAGGACAGCGACGCAAAGCTCAGGATATTCGACTTCAATACACTGACCTATCCGAAAAGGGATGGAAAAGCATACAGGGCTTCACTCCTCGACAAGAGAACAGTCCATACCCGCTGGTGTGTCATGAAGATTGATGAATGGGGTGGAATATCATCCATAATCACAGCAGACGGGAGGGAACTTGTCGAAAGGGGAAAGGCCCTCAACACGATAACCCTCTCCCCCGACACCACTATAGCATGGGATGCCTGGGACATGGAGTACGACACGTTAGACGGCAGGAAGAGAATAGGAAAGCCCGAGTCTCTCACCATCGAGGAGAAAGGCGGCAACGTAATTCTGAAGACAGAATTCGTCCTCTCTTCGAAGTCGAAGCTCACACAGACAACGGTAATCCACGGCGACAGCTTCCGCATCGACTTCGACACAAAGGTCGACTGGAGGGAGGAGCACAAGATTCTCCGCGCCGTTTTCCCGACAACCATCAGTGCACCCTCTGCTCTCTTCTCCGTTCCGTTCGGTCACGTCAGCCGCTCCACAAGCGAGAACACGTCAATCGAACGCGCACAGTTCGAGACTCCGTCGCACGAATGGACAATGCTCCAGGATGCATCCTGCAGCCTTGTTCTTGCATCGGCATCAAAGTACGGCTACAGGGTGAAGGGAAGCGAGATGAGCATATCGCTCCTGCGTTCGCCCGAGGCTCCGGATCCGACAGCGGACAGGGGAAAACACACCTTCAGCTACTCCCTCTTCATAGAGGAAGGTTCCACCAGGGGACTCGAAAAAGCGATAGACGACGGCTACAGGGTATTCAATCCGAACGTGAAGATCAGATCGATGTATCCCGTTCCCTTCAGAGTCAGGACAAAGGAAGGAAAAGTCATTCTCGAGACAGTCAAGGTCAGCGAGAAGGAAGACGGCATAGCAGTCAGGTTCTATGAAGCTCTCGGTACTTTCGGCAAGATAGACCTTCTCTCCGGGAGAAGCATATATGAATGCGACATGATTGAAGAGAACTTCTCCGAAGAAATCAGTGGCGATGATCTCACCTTCAGACCTTTCCAGGTAAGAACATTCCTGCTGAAGTAAGGTGACTGGAATCCGCCCCGGAAAAAGGGGCGGTTATCATCAATCAGCCTCTGAGAGGGGCTATCTCGATGCTTTCGCCGTTACGGAGGCGGCTTCTCTCGGCCGCAAGCGCCACAAGGTGACTCTCGACGCTTGTCTCAAGTGTCGTCACGGTGTCGTTGGGCTCTGCCCCCTCCATGAGGGAGATGAACTCATCGACAAGGAGATGATCACCTCCGCCGTGACCCGCGAAGTCCCTCTCCTCCTTTCCGAGGTCAACAGTTTCGCTCTCTTCCCCGAAACGGGTGATTCTTATCCTGTTCTCGTGCATGTCTCCCCAGATGTCGCCCAGGGTTCCCATGACCTTCACGGTTCGTCCGCCGATTGATGTGAATGCACTCATCGTGAGTGTGATTGCGGCACCGCCTTCCATCTCCATATTGACTGTCTGATGGTCGACGACATCGTTGTCACAGTGGAAGACGCATCTTCCGTAGGGGCCCTTCTCGATTGCCTGACGGACCTTCTCCTCCGTAGGATTCTCACAGAGGGTATCTACAGGCCACTCCGTGTTGCCGTACAGAATTCCGGTCTCCTTATTCGTGAGATATATCTTCTCTGCATCGTAGGGACATCTGTCCTTAGCCCTGCAGTCCTGCGTGCAGCGCATTGCCGCTCCATCGGGGGCATTCTCCGGCTTGAAATACATCAGGGAGCCGTATGACGAGACACGCTCGCACTTTTTTCCGCAGAGCCAGACAAGGTAATCGAGGTCATGACAGCACTTTGCGAGAATCATCGGGCTTGTCTCATCTTCCCTTCTCCAGTTGCCCCTGACGAAGGAATGAGCCTGATGCCAGTAGCGTACGTTCTCGAGAGCCTGGATTGAAACGACCTCTCCGATCTTTCCGCTGTCGATTGTCTTCTTTATCGTCTGGAAGAAGGGGGTGTACCTCAGTACATGACAAACGACGACACGGCGTCCCGTCTCGCGCTGGACTCTCGTTATCTCCTGCAGATCCTCGAGAGAGGGGGAAATCGGCTTCTCGAGCATCACATCGTAACCTTTCTTCAATGCCATCAGGGCCTGAGGCACATGCTGCCTGTCCTGTGTGCAGATGAAGACCGCATCTGCCAGTTTCGGGCGCGAGAGCATCTCCTCTGCCGAGTGAAATCTCATGGAAGAGGGAACAGAGTGCATGTCCCCTGCCAGATTCAGTCTCTCCTCATTCGTATCTGCAACGGCAGTGACAACTGCCCTGTCCTTCATGTATGTGAGTTCGAGTCCGTAGGCGTTCTTTCCTCTCGACCCGACTCCGGCTATCGCTATTCTTACTCTGCTGTCCGACATAACTGTCACATCTCCCTTCTGTCCGTATTATAGCAAGTCTGCTCAGGAATTGTATCTCCCCCAGTCAGGATTCTTCCTCTACGGTATAAAGCTCCGTCGAGAAGTCAGGAAGAATCCTCGTCGCCCTTATGTCACCGTTACCGTAGAAACGCTGAGCCTCTGTTATTCCTGCATTTTCAATCTGTCCTGCCGGAACGGTTACAGAGAATGAGGGAGTGTATTCCATCTCCTTGAATTTCTCTCCGGTTTCACCGAGCCTTTTCCTGTCAATGAGAACCCTTCTGAGAGTGATCCTGTACCTTGCTTTATCTTTCATTCCTGCCCTGTCGAGAGGAATGATGAGTCTGTTGTCATTCGGCATCGACGGCATGTTGAGTTCGTATGCTCTCAGATAAACGGTTTTCCTTGAATCAGAGATCATCCATTCCATATTGCCTTTCGAATAGTCCCTTATACGATAGAAATCGCCGTACTGGAAAAGCTTCCTGTGCTTCTTATAGAACTCCACCTGACGCGAGAGGGCATCCTTTTCTTCCTCGCTGAGCTTCGTAAGGTCCAGTTCGTAGCCCAGGACTCCGAAGGATGCTACATTGAAGCGGTCGTCAATGGACGAGATGCGGAGTGTCTGTCCGTTCGGGGAGGCAGAGACATGGCAGCCCATGACTGACTGGGGATAGAAGAGGCTTGTTCCGTTCTGGATATACTGTCTCATAAGACAATCGGTATCATCACTGGTCCAGATCTGTGGAGAATAGCATAGTACTCCGAGGTCGAATCTGTTGCCGCCCGAAGCACAGCCCTCGAAGAGCACCTTCGGAAACCTCTCTGTGAGGGCCTTCATAACACGGTAGTAACCGAGAACGTATCTGTGGAAGAACTCTCCCATGTAATACTTCCCGCTTCCGTTTGAGTTGAAATCGGAGAGGAAGCGGTTCATGTCCCATTTGACGTAGTCAGCCCTGCTCTCCTCAATGACAGCGGAGATGACATCCGTCATGTATGATGTCACATCCTCCCTCGTCCAGTCGAGGACGTACTGGTTGCGTCCTATTCCCGCATCTCTTCCGTCTGTCGAGATACGCCAGTCGGGATGGGAGCGGAAGAGGTCGCTGTCCTCGCTCACAGCCTCAGGCTCCACCCAGATACCGAACATCATGCCGCGCGAGTGGATTCTCTCCGAAAGGCTTCTTATGCCTGAAGGGAGCTTACGGCTGTTGACGCTCCAGTCTCCGAGAGATGTGGTGTCATCCTCACGCTTACCGAACCAGCCGTCGTCGAGAACGAAGAGCTCTATTCCCTCCTTCACTGCGGTGTCTGCCAGCTTCAGCAGTTTCTCCTCATCAAAGTCATATCCTGTGGCCTCCCAGTTGTTGATGAGAACAGGCCTCTCCCTGTCCTTCCAGTAGCCTCTGACTATCTGACGGCGTACGAACGAGTGCATCTGAGAGCTCATTCCGTTAAGACCGCAGGGCGAATAGACCATCACGGCCTCGGGAGAGCAGAAGATATCTCCTCCCTTAAGGCACCATCTGAATGTGTCCGGGTTGATACCGCAGAGAACCCTCACCCTTCCGTAGGGACTGAGTTCGACGGATTCCTGATGATTTCCGGAGTAGATGAGGTTGAAACCGTATACATCACCCGTGAAGGCTGTTGCCTCAGGGCTTCTGAGAGCTATTGCGGGATTATGGAAAGCGCCGCTTGCGCCGTTACGGCTTGAGTTTATGTGGATGCCTTCCCTCAGAGGTGAATCGTGAATGAAGCGTTCCCTTGCCCAGGCCCCGTCAAGTGTCATGAGATTCCATTCAGGAGAAGGAAGATCAAGCTGAAGCGACGCGAGGGACTCGATGAAGATATCGTCATTACCGGTATTCCCGATTGATGTGCTTCTCACTATCACATCAGAGGTGTCACTGACAGAGTAGAAAAGACGAAGAGAAAGTGGAAGAACCTTCTCCTTCAGCGTGACGATGAGTGTCTCATAGCCGTCGCCTGTGGCAGTCGGAAGTCCTTCGATTGACGGTATTCCATTCTCTATGGAGTATGAGTCGTAAGCAAAGTCGAGGACTGAGTGTCCTCTGTCGTAGGATGCTCTCACACCCGGCACTCTGTAATCTCCCCTTCCCTCGGTAGAGACCTCAGTCATGAGATTATCGAGAAAGAGAAGCCGGTGCTCCCTGTCGTAGCCGGTGGCGTCGCAGATCTTGACAGTCTGCCGGCTCTTCATGAGGTCGGCATCCCAGTCTTCCATACGCCTTCCGTAATAGAGATGCTCCAGGATTCCGCATTCCCCCACTCTGAATATGTATGAGGTATGGGGTGTAACAAGGCTGAAAACGCCGTCTTTCACTTTTATCATCGCTTTTCTTCCTCTCTTCTGATACTGATGAGAAGTATATCACCGGAAAGAGACGATGAGAGGAAGTACTTTAACAAATCTCTCTTCAGTGCAGTTCTACACCTGCATCATGCAGAAAAACAGGGCGCGCAGCTTTCTCCCTGACACAGGTTAGCCCCGTCTAATCTTTTCCTTATACACTAGACTTTTACTTCCGTTTTTGTTACTTTACCCCCGAGGGAGTAGGAGCGCCTGGCGAACAAGTCAACATACTGGATTTCATCCTGGCTTGTTGTAATTCCGAGACTCACGCTGGAATGGTGTGAGACTGGTCTTTCCCTTTTCAGCTGACAATCTTCATTCAGGACAGAAAGAGGAAATTTCATGGACTGGGGACTTTTAATTGCCAACAGCATCCTGCTGGGTGTTGGGCTTGCCGTTGACGCTTTCAGCGTCTCTATCGCAAATGCGATTGCCGAACCGAAGATGAGCGGAAACAAGAAGTTCTATATCGCTCTCACCTATGCTCTCTTCCAGATAGCGATGCCGCTTATCGGATGGATATGCGTACATACAATCAGCGAATACTTCACTGCGTTCCAGAAGTGCATTCCCTACATCGCACTTGTTCTTCTCTGCTACATAGGAATAAAGATGCTCGTAGAGGCAAGGAAAGGAGGAGACGATGAGGAAGTGCATTATGTCACACTCACGGTCAGGACTCTCATTATCCAGGGCATTGCAACAAGCATCGACGCACTCTCCGTCGGTTTTGCCATTGCGGAGTATTCGACAGCCGAGGCCATCGTAGGCTCAATCATCATCGGCGTCGTCACATTCTTCATCTGCACATGCGGTCTGTGGCTTGGCAGGAAGGCGGGAGAAAAGCTCAAGAGCAAGGCCACCGTATTCGGAGGCATTGTCCTGATACTCATCGGTATTGAGATATTCGTAAAGGATCTCTTCTTCTGAGATGCAGAGAGGCCGGGAAACCGGCCTCTGTATCTCTCACTCCTCCACAAGCCGGTCGATGAGATTCCTGACTCTGATGCCGTCATAGTCACCTCCGGAAAATCTGTCCAGAGTGAGAACTGTCTTGGCGTAGTTATCCCTGATACTTCCGAGAGGCCGGATTTCTCTTTCAAATGCTGTTTCGTCCGTCATATCAGCAGTAACCTGGATGCAGCTGACATCATTATTCTTTGAAGCGGCAAAATCAACCTCGATGCTGTAGAGTTTCCCGACATTCACCTTCCAGCCACGTCGGAGAAGCTCAAGAAACACAATATTCTCGATAGAGAATCCCAGGTCGTACTTTTTGTTTCTGAGACCCGGATCCGCTATATAAAGTTTGCTGCTGTTCTTGAGGAGTTCCTTTCCGGATATATCATAACGTCTGCACGGATAAAAGAGACAGGACTCTGTCAGAGCTGCCACATAATCAATCATCTACTGTATCGCATGAGACCTTTCTTCCGTTACTTGTCAGATAATCCGTCACAGCCTTAATCGAAACCGGTGAGCCGACTGCGGATGACAGATATCGGACCACCGTGTTGAGAAGAGTGATATCGGTAACACGTCCTGTTCCCCTCCTCTGCTCTCTGTCAAGTATATCCCTGACAACTGCCGTATTGTAGATTCCTTCGAGATACATCGCTGTTTTTTCAAGGCCCTGGAGGTCGGCAGATCTCTCATCCTCATGAGCTGCGCTCCCGATACATGGCTAAGAAGTATACAGGGTACAAAGAAAAGAACGTGATTCCCGATTCCGTTCCGAACGTCCGCTGCAGCGTATCACGGAGAGGTATGGAATACAACGCAGAGCATCACTCTCCGGGAACGGCGTCAAGATTGAAATAATAACCCGCTTTTCTTCCGTTATCCCCGGTCGGAACAAGAAAGCCTTTCTCCACAAGGTGCTGGATATCTCTGTAGGCAGCGGCATCGGAGCACTTCATGAGCTTTGTCCACTTCTCTCTGGTGAGTTTGCCGAAGAAGGAGCCGTCCGAAAGCCTGTAGAGCATGCTCATTTCCCTTGAGTTGTACTCGTTCGGATCAAGAGACTTCATGAAAGCCGTTACAGAGAGAGTCCTTTTCAGCGTCTCCCTTGACTGCACTGCACATTTCCTGACCATATCGAGGAACCAGACGACCCATCCGGTAATATCCATGCTGTCACCTGAAGAAACATCCTGTATCTTTTCATAATACGAGGATCTGTCTCTCAGAATCCCGGTCGATATCTTGAAAAGATGAACGGCCGGACCGTAATCACGGCTTATGATGTAATCGGCAAGCGCTCTCGAAATCCTTCCGTTTCCGTCTTCAAACGGATGGATCAGGACAAACCGGAGTGATGCTACGGCAGCTTTTACAAACGGATTGACTCCGTTATCTGCATTGATATATTCAAGCAGCCTTTCCATCTCTTCCGGTACAGCCTCGGGGCTGACTGCTTCATAGACTACCTCTCCCTCCATCTTATGATATTTCATCACATACTCGGGAGAAATGCGGTAAGCCCCGATGACCTTCGGCTTTACTCCGGCCTTGTTTATGAAAAGATTCCTGTTCCATTCGAACAGACGCTCCCGCGTGATTTTCTCATGGTTTTCAAGTGCATCGGACACGACACGATATACCGTTTCTGCATAAAGACTGTTTTTAGCGTCTCCCATGAAAGCAACGTCGAAATGCTTCGCCGCCGACGAATAAACCGATTCGTAATCGATTTTCTCTCCCTCTATGGAAAGGGAAGAGACTATGTCTTCGGCAATCTCCTTTGCAAGAAGATTGTTCCTTGTCCCCCTGTCGATCACACTGTAAGCGTAATCTGTCTTTTCCTTTTCACGTTCCAGACTCTCCAGGGAAGCGGAGACGGCTGACGAATCATAAACAAAATTCGGCCAGTTGATATTCTGCCAGATGTATTTCATGGTTTGAATTTATCATTTCATTTCTGAAATAAAAAGTCAAATCGTATCATTTTTGAAACGAAAAAGAGAAATCATATCATTTCTGAAGCGTTTATCCGGTACCTCTTCATTCGACGAGGGATTCCCGTACCGTTCTTCATGCTGCAATGGTCGCCTGTTGGGGATAACTCAGAGACTGAAAAAGAAGAGGCCGGATTTCTCCGGCCCGTATGTTTCTGATGCTCTTTCATCAGGCTGCGTCTTCCTTCTCTGCCTGTCTGAGTCTCTTCGCTCTGTGGATGGAATCTCTGATGATCGGAGATACCGTCTGAACAAGGATGACGATGATGAGGACAAGGCCCTGGAATGTATCCTGGATGTCGACAGAAAGTGACGGGATTGAGACGATTATGAAGTTGATGGTCGTGTATGAGAGGGCACCGAAGAAGACTCCAAGGAGATTTCCCCTTCCGCCTGCCATCGATATGCCTCCCAGCACTATTGCCGCGATTGCGTACATCTCATAGCTCTGTCCGGAGGAAGCGGGGGTGATGTTGCCGAGCTTGCATGCCTGGAGAATGGATGCAACTCCTACCATGAGTCCTGTGATGACGAATACGCTGACCTTCACGAATGTCGTGTTTATACCCGAAAGATGGGCACTCTTCTCATTCGAGCCTACCGCGTATACGCTCTTGCCGTACTTCGTCTTCCTGGTGACGATGATGAAGATGATTACCATCAGAACGAATACGAATGTGATGTATGGAATCGAGAAGGAGCCGATCTGGAGCTTTCCGGTACCGAACTTCATTCTGAGGAAGTTGTACTTGCTGTTGGTTCTGAGCATTGCGAACTGGCTGGAGTTGGAGCCTGAGATTGAAGAGTCCACCTCTCTGACGACAGATAATGTCAGTGAGCGGTAGATGAGCATGGTTCCGAGCGTTGCGATGAACGGCGGCATCTTCGCCAGTCCCACGAGGACGCCGTTTATGAGACCGCAGAGACCGCCGACGATGAGGGCAGTCAGAATCATGACGAGAATCGAGTTCGTGATGTTGAACGCCACGATTGTGGCACTTGTCGTGAGAACGAGGGCCGATCCGATCGAGAGGTCAATCTGCCCGGTTATGATGATCAGTGCCATACCCAGGGCCATCGTACCGACTATACATGTATTCTGGGAGCTCAGGATTGCCGCAATGTGGCTCCACTTGAATGTGTTGCCGTTCGCCGTCAGCGTTATCGCATAGACCAGCATGATCAGAAGCATGATGAATATGAATGTGTAGCGTGACCAGATTGTCGTTACTGTTTTCCTTATTTTCTTTCCGTCCATTTTCCTTACCTTCCCATTGCACCTGTCGAATAAGCCATGACTATCTCCTCATTGACTTCACTGTGCTCAAGTATCCTGACGATTTCACCTTCGTAGAAGATGCAGCATCTGTCTGCTGTCTTCTGTATCTCTGGAACCTCGAGCGTGTTGATTATCACGGTCTTACCCTCTTTCGCGAATTCGAGGATAAGGCGGTAAATCTCGCTCTTGGCTCCGACGTCGACTCCCTGTGTCGGGTTGTCGAAGAGGAGAATCTCCGCTCCGGTGTTGAGCCAGCGTGCGAAGAACACCTTCTGCTGATTGCCGCCCGAAAGCGATGAAATGTTGTTGTTATGGTTCTCTGCCTTGATGTTGAGGCTCTTCTTCTGATAGAGATATCTCTCCTCATCTCCCCTGAAGTCGATGAACTGGTGCTTCTTCGATACCACATGCTCTGCCGTGACGAAGTTCTCCATGATTGAAAGTGACGGGATGACGGAATTCTCCTTCCTGTTTGCCGGAAGCATGGAGACCTTCTCCTTCATGAAGCGCCTTATTCCGCCTCTTATCTTCTTTCCGTTGACCTCTATGAAGCCCCCTTCCGTCGGTATGACTCCGAAGAGCGCCTGCATGAGTTCGCTCGCTCCGCTTCCCGCGAGTCCCGTGAATGCGAGGATCTCGCCCTTTCTGACTCTGAAGGATATGTCCCTGAATCCGGCCCCTCTGAGATTGTGGACGTACAGGACGTCCTCTCCCAGTGGCCTGGGTTCATAGTAGTCCGCATCCTGGTAGCTCGAACCGACCATATCGGAAGCAATGGCTCTGGCAGACGTATCTGAAATGTTTCCGCTCGACACGAAGAATCCGTTTCTGAGGACGGTGTATCTGTCTGCTATCTGGAAGACTTCAGGCATCTTGTGGGATATGAAGATGAAGCTCTTTCCCTTTGCCTTGAGGACCCTGAGTATCCCGAAGAGGTGCTCGACCTCATCCTGTGAAAGTGCCGTAGTCGGCTCGTCAAGTATGAGAAGCTTCGCATCGGCATAGAGTGCCTTGCAGATTTCGAGAAGCTGCTTCTCGCTTGTCTTGAGTGTTCCGACCATGGCGTTCGGATTCATCGTCACTCCGAGAGAAGAGAAGAGTTCCTGTGTCTTCCTGACCTGCTCCTTCTCGTCGATGAAACCGAATTTATTGGTAATCTCCCGTCTGAGGAAGATGTTGTCTGCTACTGTAAGATCGTTGATTACGTTGAGCTCCTGATGGACGAATGCGATACCCGCCGTCTCCATCTCCTTGATTGTGGGAGCAACGTATTCCCTGTCGAGGAATCTTATCTTTCCCTCGTCGGCAGTGACGACGCCGGTGAGTATGTTCATCAGTGTCGACTTTCCCGCGCCGTTCTCCCCCAGGAGTGCGTGGACTTCTCCCTCTGCCACATCGAAGTGGACATCGGAGAGCGCTTTCGAGCCGCCGAAAGCCTTTGTTATGTGTGTCATCTCAAGAATCGTGTTCATGAGGTCTCCTAATAGGTAAATCAAGACGGATGCACCCCGAAGGGCACATCCGGGAAATGTGACGGACGGCATCTCCGTCCGCCCTGTCTGACTTAATGTCCGAGGAATCCTTCGTACTGGTTGACGTTCTGTCTGTCAACGATCCATACGGGTTCTGTGTCGACATCGCCGTTGGAGTATGACCAGTTACCTGCGAGATACGAAAGCATCTTGTCGATACAGCTCTTCATCATTGACGGGCTGAAGTAGACGCTCATCATGTTGTCGAAGTACTTGTCTGCGACTGCTGCCTGGGTTGACTTTCCGCTCATGACATCATAGAGCTCCTGCATACCGCCGATAGCGG
Organism: Sphaerochaetaceae bacterium; assembly: GCA_963626615.1. Taxonomy (GTDB): domain Bacteria; phylum Spirochaetota; class Spirochaetia; order Sphaerochaetales; family Sphaerochaetaceae; genus Ornithospirochaeta. The sequence goes on along the minus strand of CAVFYD010000027.1, from coordinate 4,591 downwards.
AGATTGCAATGTTGAGACTCTCGAGCTTTGTCTTTGTGCTGTCACCGAGTGCCGAGCCTTCGAGGAGGTTGAGCATACCGAATGTCATCTCGTCATCCATCGAGTAGATAAAGAGAGAGCCTTCTGCCTTGCCTGCGATTTCTTCAAGCTTCTGCTCGAGATAGTCGTAAGCGCCGTCAGCTGACCAGTTGCATACGACAGAGTATGTGTTGAATACTGCGTCGAGTTCTGCGTCTGTCCAGATCTGTGTTGTGTGGAAGCTCTGTCCGAGAGCATTGTCGGAATAGTCGAGCTCACCCTTGAGGAACTGTCTGAAGCCTTCTTCCCTGTACTTACATACAGTACCGTTGTCGCCGTAGAGAACAACAACAGTGTCGCCCGGCTTCATGCCGTTCTGCTGGAGCCAGTATGCAATACCTGCACCGCACTGCCAGTTGTTACCGGAGTAGTTGAGGATAGCGTAGTCCATTGTGGATTCGATGAATCTGTCGAATGAGATGAACGGAATGCCTGCTGCATAGAGTGCTTCCTGTCCTGCTGCCGCGCTGTCTTCGAGAGCGAACATGACAACACCGATGGCATCGTCGTTGGCGACGATTGTGTTACAGTGGTCAACCTGCTCCTCACCTGAGGAAGCTGCCATGTAGACTGCTGTGTATGTGCCTGCCGCTGTGATTTCCTCACACTTCTGCTGAGCATAAGCACCTGCCTGTGCTGTCCAGCCGTGGTCCGGGGTCGGTCCGAGGACGTAGATCTTAGTCTTTGCTGCAGACTTTGTTTCACTTGCACCCTGTGCAAAGAGTGATAATGAAGCAAGAAGTACGAGTGCGATTACCAATACTTTTTTCATTTAGTTTTTCTCCTTTTTTATTTTCACCTCAACGAGGTTGAATACCTTTTAAACCTTCTCTTCCCTGCCGCTTTCGGCACTTCTCTGGCAGGCGAATACCGCCTTCATCGAACCGATGATGTCACAGGCATCGAGAATGGATGGCCTGTTCTCCATGACTGCGCCGACAAACTCGTCAATGACTCCGCTCGAGGCCATCTGCTCGTCGCCGTTCTGCTGTATCCTGTCGAGGGCAAGCTTCTCCTCGCTTCCGTCATTGCGGACGATGATGAGGGAATACTGCGGGTCGCTGTAAAGCTTCAGGACACCGTTCTGACAGAAGATGTTAGTCTGGTTGAATTCCGTACCGTAGCATGTCCAGCTTGTCGTGACTGTTCCGAACGCGCCGTTTCTGAATGTGAGAATCTCGACGGAGTTGTCGTCGACCTCAATCGGAGTTCCGTCCTCGAATGTCTTGTCGATGACGCACATTCTCGAGTATGCCCTGTCGTACTCGTCGCCGACGAGGTACTTGATGAGATCTATCTTGTGGATTCCGAGGTCTGCCATGGAGCCGAATGCCGCGGCACTCTTTCTGAAGAACCAGGTGTTCCTGCTCTTCTCGACGCTCCAGCTTTCCGGGCCGCCGTGTGCGAACATCGTCTGGAAAGTGAGGACCCTTCCCATCTCTCCGGATGCGATGATCTCCTTTGCCTTCCTGTGTGCTGGAGTCAGTCTCTGATTCTGCCCTATACAGAGTCTCTTCCCGCACTTCTCTGCGGTTTCTATCATCCTCTCGCAGTCCTCGAGAGAGATGGCCATCGGCTTCTCGCAGAGAACGTGCTTGCCCTTCTCGAGAGCTTTGATGGTCGTATCTGCATGGTAGGCGTTCGCAACGCAGACGGAGACTGCGTCGATGGAGGAATCGTCAAGAAGTTCGTCAAGCGACGGATAGACCCTGCCTCCGAAGAGAGAGGCCAGAGTCTCTGCCCTTTCAGGGACGAAATCGAAGAAGCCTGCAATCTCGACATTCTCATTGTGGCTGTATTCATATGCATGACGCTGTCTGGCAATGCTGCCGCACCCGATTATACCTACTCTCATCTCATTCTCCCCTTCAGATAACGAAGTTCTCCATGTACTTCTTCGTGATTCTTATCGAATCGAGAATCTTCACCTTCGTTCCTTCGAAAGCCTTGTCCTCGATTTCTATTGCGGCATGTCCCTCATAACCGATGTCAGTGAGAGCTCCGACGAAGGAGGCCCAGTCAACATCGCCGTAAGGCGGAAGCTTGGGTGACATGTATTCCAGAGGGTAAGCCATGACTCCGACCTTCTTCAGTTTCTCCGGATAGAGCTTTATGTCCTTGAAGTGGACATGGAAAATCCTGTCGCTGAAGTCATGAACAGCCTTCACGTAGTCAAGCTGCTGCCAGATGAAGTGACTCGGGTCGAAGTTTATCCCGAGCCTGTCGGAACGGAGGGTATCGAAAACCTTCTCCCAGTTCTCCGGAGATGTGAATATGTTCTGTCCGCCCGGCCACTGATCGGGCCCGAAGAGCATCGGGCAGTTCTCTATTGCAACCTTCACGTTCTCCTTCTCAGCAAGGTCCAGAAGGGGTGTCCATACCTTCTTCACAAGAGGAAGGTTCTCATCGGCAGTCTTCCTCTGGTCGCGTCCGATGAATGTCGTAACCATCCCGACACCAAGTTTATTCGATGCCTTTATGAGAGCCCCGATGTGTTTCACGGCAGCTTCGGCCTTGTCAGTGTTGCTGTCGAGAGGATTGGGATAGTAGCCGAGCGAGCTTATCTCGATGCCCCTTGCCTTTGCGTAGCTGAGGACACTCTCGGCGTAGCCGTCGTCTTCAAGAACACGGACGGCATCTATGTGGCTGACACCTGCATAACGCCTCTCCGCCTTTCCCTGCGGCCAGCATGCAACTTCAACGGATCTGAAGTTCATGCCCGCTGCTATGTCTATGACCTCTTCATAGGTCCAGGAATCAAGAATAGAACTTAATAAACCGAGTTTCATTCAACACCACCTTTATGAAACAGAATGAAATAACAAAATCACTTCCCTTTGTATCTTCATTGTTTTTTACGGAATTCCAAAGCTGTCAAGTTAAATTTTAATGTAAATTATTTTCTTTATTTTCAATAAATTACAAATACAATTCATGTATTGTCCGATTAAATTTCATTGTTTCAGCAAATTTCTGAAATCTCATGAAAGTTTCAGAAATAATTTGACAGTTCACATTTTCACCATTAATCTCTGATCATGAAGAGAGCAAAACTTCCGGTAAACAGAATCGCAGAAAGCATAGGGCTGTCCCCCGCAACGGTGTCACGTGTGATCAACCATCCCGAAATCGTCAATGACGAAACTAAGGAGAAAGTTGAAAAAGCAATAAGGGAGGCCGGCTTCGACATTGACGCCCTCACGCGGCGCCAGGCGGACAATAACAAAAGAATAATCGTCGTTGCTCTTCCGTCCATCGACAACCCCTTCTACAACAGTGTCGTCAAGGGAATAAAGACAAGCGCGCACAACCATAACTACGAGGTTCTGATCTACATGGGAAACATCACGACCTCGACTATCGGACAGTTCTTCGATGTTCTGAAAATGTCCTCCGCCCGCGGCGTCATCTCCATTTCCCGTAAACTCGATACCGACATTTCCGACAGGATAGACACAGAGCTTCCCTTCGTGCAGTGCTGTGAATACAACGCCAGAAGCAGCGCGACATATGTATCCATCAACGACTATGCATCAGCAAAGACTGCCACAGAATACATCATCAACATGAACTACAGGCGCATTGCGTTCATCAACGGCCCCCTCTCGTTCAACTACGCAATCGAAAGGCAGAAAGGCTTCGAGGCAGCCCTCTCCGAACGGGGAATCATCATTCCGCCGTCATGGAAGATATCGGTCCCGGAGGTTTCATATTCCCTCGGCTATTCGGCAGCATCGCAGCTTCTGGGGAGCAAGGAGCGCCCCGATGCCATATTCTGCGCAGCCGACGTCTTCGCCATCTCGGTCATCAAGGCGGCAAAGCGCTACTCACTGCGCGTTCCCGAAGACCTGGGCGTCGTCGGCTTCGACAACATCGAGGTGGTCTCCGTCATCAATCCAGGCATAACGACGATAAACCAGCCGAGCTATCAGATAGGCTTCACCGCAGGTGAGACGCTTTTTGAAAAGATAGTCGATCCCTCGGGACGTCCCCGCTCCATTCTCCTCGACACCGAGCTCATTGCCCGCGATTCCATCATTCCGTTTGTTAACCGCAATCTCTGATTTCATCGCCTGTGCTTTCGCCGTTGCCTAATTGTCACCATCTGCGGTTTTCTCGGACCAGTGCATAAATTGCGGCATAAGAATGTGGTTTTCAGCAAAACGAACTCATAGAAAATATCTTAGTTTTAATTACTAACAAAATCTTGTTTACAGATATATTTACAATATTTTCCATGCATTCTTAATTTTAGGCAATCATTCTGTATATCTATAAGTAACAGGAGAACAGATGACAGATCCATTTGCGTGTCCCCATTTTTTCTCATACGGAAAAAGTCTCAATGCAGATTTTACAATTTTCCTGAAGAAAAACCTGACAAAAAGTGCCGGTTATTGACCTTATATATATAGGAGGTAATTCATCGAAGAACATTCAAGGAGGAATCTTATTGGAAGAAAAAGGAACATTAAAAACTCCCCTTACCCTGTCGAAGAAGGAAAAGAGGAAG
>CAVFYD010000026.1:0-27028 GCA_963626615.1 Sphaerochaetaceae bacterium | reverse complement strand
CATCTACGTAAGAAGATGTCTGGTCTGCATCTGCGACATAGAATATAATTCCACCTGCAGGCCCCTCGTCTCCGACCTTATATGTCTTTGTTTCAGGTTCCTTTGCCTTGTTCTCACATGATACGAACAGCATCGCAGCCATCAGTACCATCATCATTACTGTAAGAGTTTTCTTCATAATTTGTCTCCTCCATCTTTTAGATATGAAGAGCATAAACCCGAAAGTGTTTTTTTTGCAACACAAATTTGCGCAATAATGCCATATTTATAAAGCTAACCGAAGGCTTTGTGAATCATCTACGCACTTTTCTCATTTGTTCATGACAATGCAAAAGGCCACCACGAAGGTGACCTTAGAATATAGTAGAAAGCCATCACATCAGTGATACAGAGAGCTTGGTAACTAAATACCTTGATTAAAAAGACCTGACAGGACGGACAACGCATGAAGTAGAGCTTTTCACAGACATAGAATTCTCAGCTGCCGCACTTAAGCCACCTTCGCTACTAATGTCCAGGGCGTACACGCTACCTTCGCTATATTCAGAACTCGTCCAATATCTCTCACCACCTAGAGATAGACCATTTATTTTACTCATGGTATTAGCCAAGTATTCAAGTTCTTTTACACTTGGAAGAAACCAGTCAGAATAGCCACCTTGGCTGTAGTTATCACAGGCTTTAGCCGCAGGAAAATCTCCCCCTGCAATTTTTAAAAGTTCATCTGTATTTGCCTTCCCTGTTCCAATTTCTTTTTCAGTACCATGGTTTACATCTGTACTACTACTTTCCCAAATGGTACCAGATCCAGGTGCGTTAGAAGGTGCAACTTCTAAATATGTCCAGCCGTCCTTTTCGGCATTCGGGTTGACATAGAATATCCAACCGCCTGCAGGCCCCTCGTCCCCGACCTTATATGTCTTTTTTTCAGGTTCTTTTGCCTTGTTCTCACATGATACGAACAGCATCATAGCCATCAGTACCATCATCATTACTGTAAGAGTTTTCTTCATAATTTATCTCCTCCATCTTTGAGATATAAAGAGCTTAAACCCGAAAGTGTTTTTTTTGCAACATAATTTTTTATGTATTTATCAAAAATCAAAGAGCGAAGGAATTGTATCCGTATTATGCATGCAATCTGTCGCAGTACTTCCCGCAACAGATGTTCCATGATAGATGTTTATCGTAATCTGATTCCCACCATGACAGAAAAGAGAAGACAGAGCATTCTGAGTGAACCGTATCCGTCTGAGAAGAACAATTCTCAAAGACAGCTTGTCACGAGTGAGATTACAAGACTGGATCTGCAGCTTGCATGAACTTATCAGGATTGGATATATCAGGTCAGCGGAGACAAGTCTTCGATATCGATGACAGGTTTCATAAGACACAGGGGTGGAACGAGCGCAGCCAGGGAAATGTCTTCTGAATTCTGCAGAAACAGATAAATGAAGTTGAAGGCTGGAATGAAGACTTCTGCTATCAGGGCAATGTAAGGCTATGTATGTAATTCGAAGGAGAAAGCACTGCCTACAACAGCACTTCCATCCACGAGATGAGAAAAAAATGAATCGGTTATCTGAAGGACTTCCTCAAGAAGCGTCGGAAGAGACGACACGGTATCCGATATTCTAGATTTTCACTGAAAGTCCGCTGTTGTCATTAAGAGTGGAGTCTGTGGTATTGATCAATTCTGTAGAGAAGATTCCGTCTTCTGTTCAGATGAAGAATTTGACGCCGCAGCTGAAGCCGTAGAACAGCCTTTTCTCCAGCAGTCCGTATTCGATATCTGTTCCGACATGGAGAAGAACCATCTCGCCGCGTCCGAGGTCTGTGGAGAAATTCACAATGCCGCCGACAGTGAAATCGAATGCACTGCTCTCATTCTTCTCTTCCGACGGCAGAAGAATCCAGCTCAGGGCAGGAAGAATTTCAAAATCAAGCGGTGAAAAAGCCTTCACCATCATTCCGGAGGAGAGCGTCAGCCTGAAAAGGAAAATATCCGTATTCCAGGAATCCACTGCCGCTTCCATTCTGAGGCCGCCATCGAACTTGATATTTCCGCTTCCCGTAATGTCGGCAAGGACACCGTAGTCGAAATACACCCCGTTGAGGATATACTGAAGACGGGAATCGGAGAACATCGAGAACCCGGTGGCCATAGTCATGCCGGCTTCGGCATACAGTGATACCGAGAGAGATGCGACAATCAGAATGATGACGAAGAGTTTCTTCATGTCGCAATTATAACGAAAATCCTCTCCCGGTTAAAGGAGAGGACGATTCGAGCTGTGATGAACTCAGTTCTTTCTGCTAGTAATTGCAGCCTGTGCAGCGGCAAGGCGTGCGATAGGTACTCTGTAGGGAGAACATGAGACGTAGTTGAGTCCTGCTTCCTGGCAGAATGCGATTGTCTTCGGGTCACCGCCGTGTTCACCGCAGATACCCATCTTCATATCTGGTCTGACACTTCTTCCGAGACCGACAGCCATCTTCACCAGCTTTCCGACACCGTCGAAGTCGATTGTCGCGAACGGATCGTAGTCATAGAACTGCTTGTCCGGGTCGCCTACATAATGAGTGAGGAATCTCGCGGAGTCGTCACGCGAGAAGCCGCATGTCATCTGCGTGAGATCGTTTGTTCCGAAGGAGAAGAACTCTGCACTGCCTGCAATCTCGTCTGCCGTGAGTGCAGCACGCGGGACTTCGATCATCGTTCCGATCTGATAAGGAATTACGAGGTTCTGTTCGCTGAAAACCTTCTCGACTTCATCAACGGCGTTCTTTCTGCAGTAGTTGAATTCCTTCCATATACCGACAAGAGGAATCATGATTTCAGGATATACCTTGAAGCCTTTTCTCTTCGTATTGATGGCAGCTTCCATGATAGCTCTTACCTGCATTCTCAGGATTTCAGGATAGATGACTGCAAGTCTGCAGCCTCTGAAACCGAGCATCGGGTTGAATTCATGGAGTTCGTTGCACTTACGGGAAATCTCCTCTACGCTGATTCCCATCTTGAGAGCCATTTCGTGACGTGTGGTGCTGTCGTTCGGAAGGAACTCATGGAGAGGCGGATCGAGAAGTCTGATGACAACCGGAAGGCCGTTCATTGCCTCGAAGATTCCCTCGAAGTCTTCTCTCTGCATCGGAAGAAGTTCATTGAGGGCAGTCTCTCTTGCTCTTGTGTTGTCGGCGAGAATCATCTTGCGCATGCTGAAGATTCTGTCACCGCCGAAGAACATATGCTCAGTTCTGCAGAGACCTACGCCTTCTGCTCCGAGAAGGATTGCCTGCCTTGCATCCCTGGGGGTATCTGCATTGGTTCTGACGGACATTGTCTTGAGTTCGTTCACATATTCCATGAACTTCCTGTAGTCCTGGTAGAGAACACTCTCGCTCTCGTTCATCGTTCCCTCGAGAACCTGCATGATTTCACTCGGCTTTACCGCAATCTTCTGTGCATATACATTACCGGTGAAGCCGTCGATTGCCATGTAATCGCCTTCCTTGAGAGTCTTGCCGTTGACAGTGAGAGTTTTCCTGGGTTCGTTGACGACGATGTCACCGCAGCCGGAGACACACGGGCATCCCATGCCTCTTGCCACGACTGCTGCGTGGCTTGTCATACCGCCGCGACATGTCACGATACCCTTGCTCACTGCCATACCGCCGATATCTTCAGGAGAAGTCTCGACTCTAACGAGAAGGACATCCTTCCCTTCCTTTGCTGCAGCTTCTGCATCCTTTGCATTGAAGTAGATCTGACCGCATGCACCTCCCGGGGATGCGTTGAGTCCCTTCGTGTCCGGTATGATTCCGAGATCCCTGATGACCTTGTTGTCGAGAATCGGGGCAAAGAGCTTGTTGAACTCTCCAGCAGGAACACGGCTGACTGCCGTTGCCTTGTCGATGAGGCCTGCCTCGACCATCTCGACCTGGCTTCTGATCCAGCTGAAGATTGTTCTCTTGCCGTTTCTCGTCTGGAGCATGTAGAGCTTACCTTCCTGGATTGTGAACTCGAGGTCCTGCATGTCATGATAGTGACTCTCGAGCTTGTCACGGATAGCGCAGAGCTCGGCATAAGCCTCGGGATTGACGTTTTCGAGTGTGGTAATCGGCTGGGGGGTTCTGATACCTGCAACGACATCCTCTCCCTGTGCGTTCATGAGGTACTCGCCGAAGAACCTGTTCTCGCCTGTCGACGGGTCACGTGTGAATGCGACACCCGTGCCGCTTGTCTCGCCCATGTTGCCGAATACCATGGCCTGGACGTTGACTGCAGTTCCCAAAAGACCGCGGATATCATTCATCATCCTGTACTTGATGGCTCTCTCGTTGTTCCAGCTTCTGAAGACAGCGTCAATTGCCTTGAAAAGCTGTTCCTGCGGGTCTGTGGGGAACTCCTCTCCTGTATACTTCTTGTAAATTATCTTGTAGCGCTTGATGACTTCCTTGAGGTTTGCTACATCAAGCTCTGTGTCGAATGTCTTTCCGTTCTCATCCTTGACGGACTGGAGGGCATCCTCGAACTTTGCGTGCGGAACTCCCATTACGACATCACCGAACATCTGGATGAAACGGCGGTAGCTGTCCCATGCAAAGCGTTCGTTGCCTGTCTTATCTATAAGACCCTGGAGAGAGTCCGGATTGAGACCGAGATTGAGGACAGTGTCCATCATGCCCGGCATTGACTGCGCCGCTCCGCTTCTTACCGACACGAGAAGAGGATTCTTCTTTTCTCCGAGCTTTGCTCCCATGACCTTCTCGAGTCTGTCCAGATTTGCAAGAACCTGATCCTTCATTCCATTGGGGTAGCCGCCGTTGTGCTTGTCGAAGAAATCACAAGCCTCTGTTGTGATTGTGAATCCGGGAGGTACGGGAAGACCGATGCTGGTCATGTCTGCGAGGTTGGCACCCTTGCCGCCCAGAAGATTTTTCATGTCGCCTGTTCCTTCGGCCTTTCCTTCGCCGAAGAAGTAAACATACTTTTTCTCTTCCATTCTGATTTTCCTATAATTTTTTGATAAATGCTTGAATATGTTACTGTCAAAACAGTCTCAGGTCAACGAAAAATTGAACAAGAACATCATAAATCAATCTGATACAAGAAAAAAAGCATATGAAAACATAAATTTTTCTTATAGATACATGAAGTTATCTGATTGAGAATTAACGCAGAAAAAAAGAGACGGGCTTGTTTTTACCTCAAAACCCGTCTTCATATTTGCCCGATTTGAAAATAATCAGACTGCAGTATAGTATTCGATGCCCTTCTCTTCCCCGTTCTTCCTGAGCTTGTTGAGGGCTTCCTTCTCTATCTGTCTGATTCTCTCCTTCGTGAGATTGTACTCGTTTCCGATTGAGGAAAGGGACATCGGCTCGTTTTCGCCGAAACCGTAGCGTTTCATGATAATGTCTCTTTCCTTATCGTTGAGACATGAGAGCAGCTCCCTGACATCCTCGCTCATTGCACTGCTTATCATGCTGTCCTCGGGGGAGGCACTCTCATCCTGGACAAAGTCGAAAAGCGTTGCGTCGTCCTCTCCGCCGTCGCCGACAGGAGAGTCGAAGGAAACCATATCCTTCGATACGGTGATGAGATTCTTGACTATATCCTCATCGAGTCCGCACTCGTCTGCGATTTCGGAGGTGGAAGGATTCGGATTACCCGTTCTGTGGGTAATCTCGTTCCTGGCCTTGTTGATTGCCATGAGATCGTTGGTCCTGTTGAGAGGAAGCCTGACGGCACGACCTGTCTCGCTCAGAGCCTTCAGGATTGCCTGCTTGATCCACCAGACACCATAGGAGATGAAATGATAACCCTTCTCCGGCTCGTATCTGTCGATGGCCGTGAGCAGACCGATGTTTCCCTCGTTGATGAGGTCCTCGAGGGGAAGGCCCTGTCCGCGGTACTTCTTTGCCGTGGATACAACAAATCTGAGGTTGGCAAGGGCCAGCTTCTCGCGTGCCTTTCTGTCGCCGTTCTTTGCCCTGACTGCCAGATCATACTCCTCCTCATAGCTGAGAAGAGGGATCCTGTCGATCTGCTGGAGGTACTGTGTGAGTACCACGCTGTCCTGACTCGAATAAAGATTTGATTTTGCCTTTGACATTTTTGTCTCCTGTACTAATAGATATACGATTAACGTGCCAAAAGTGATAATTACTTAATATCTAAGTAATTAGTCCAATATATGATTTGTGAAGATAAAATTAAAAATGCGTCAGAATGACCCGTGAGAGAAAAATACCCTTAATTTCGTGTCATTTTGCTACACACTTTCTGCTGTCTGAGATTCCTGTGTCCATCTGACACGGAAATACGATTTCGACAGAAGAGAGAATGTTCATCCTGCCGTCAGGAGAGAGCGGAATTTCACTATTCTCGATTGCCCTTACCGTATCGTCATAGACCATCTCTATCAGATCGGATACCATATCACCTTCGCTGAGAGCCAGGCGGCAGCTCTTCTTCAGTATAAGATACGATGCCATCTGCGTACGGTAGAATGATACGAACTCCTTCGTGCGGTGGCAGGAGGGAAGGAAAAGAGAGACATAAAGCTCGAAGGCTTCCCTGATGCGGTGTGCCTTCACTGCCCTCATGGCGTTCTCGTATTGTTCCTTTCTCACCATATCCATAACAAATTGTCCGTTCGTTACAGTTAAGATAATACCAGGATGACAATCGGCAAGAGCAAAAATCGGATTTTATTTCATCATTTTCACTTGTCGCCTTCTCTCTCTTTTCTTATATTCATCTGTGTGAACCATGTTCACCCTACAAACACTAATACAAGAGGTAAAGATATGAAGATTGTTCCACTTGGAGAAAGAGTTCTGCTCAAGGCTAAGGAAGCAGAGACAAAGACAGCAGGCGGCCTTTTCATTCCGCAGACTGCACAGGAAAAGACACAGTTCGCAACAGTTGTTGCAATCGGTGACGACGAAAACATCAAGGTAAAAGTCGGTCAGACTGTCCTCCATGACAAGTATGCCGGCACACAGCTCAAGGATAACGGAGAGAATTATCTCATCGTCAATTCCGGTGATATCCTCGCTGTAATCGAATAAACGGAATACGGTGAATCTTCAGGGAGCCTCAGGGCTCCTTTTCTTTTTTCAGGACACTCCCCCTTCTGTGTCCGCTATTCTTTAACAACTCCTGAAGGGAATGGTTACATCATTCCTGTTTTTTTTCTGTCTTTCGACGACGATAAATGTGTCGTATATCAGATATTCAACAGATTGCATAACCAAGAATAGATGTTTTGAAAAATATTTCAGAAAATTTCACAAGAAGAATCATTCTCTTCATAATAGTGCTGAAACACCGTCTCATCTTACTTATAAGATTACCGTCCCTTTCTGCAATACGGCAGAAGAAGGTCATAGGCTGACTTGTACGAGCGGAACTTCTCTTCTGCAAAGCGTGTGTACTCGCTGTCGAGGTTGAGGCCGGAAAGTCTGTCGGGATGGAATGCCATGGCCTTCTTTCTGAAGACCGCATTCAGTTCGCTCCCGGAGGGAATGTTTTCGAAGCCGAAAAGTGAAAGGGCATCCCGGATGTCGTCCTCCTCGTGCGCCGGCTTTCTCTCTGATGAGAATGCATTATACCAGAGACCTTTCCTGTCACGGATGTAGAGAGCACAGGAGGGATTCATTCCCCTGTTCCAGTTCTTTCCGAAAGAGATATGTCTGAAATCCTCTTCTGTGCCGTCATAGAAAATGGTCTCAAGACAGCGGCAGCCCGACAGTGCCGAGTTACCGAAGGCAGTTATCGATCTCGGAAGGTAGAGGGACCTGAGTCCCGACGACATGAATGAGCCTTCGCTTATCTCCCTCACGGGGGATGGAATCTCCATGCTTCTGAGGGCAGTGCAGCCAGCAAATGCAAGAATCCCTATCCTCTTTATATTCTTATGGAGTACGACTCCCTCAAGATGCGCATCGTCCATGAAAAGACGTGACGCAACACTCTCGACAGCGGAGGGGAAGACGAAGCTACGGAGAGCAGTCTTTTCGAAGGCCCCCTCCCCGATTTCATACATCTTCTCGGGAAGAGTCACACTGGAGAGCATCGAGCAGCCTCTGAATGCCTCCTCCCTTATTATCTCGAGGTTGTCGGCGAAAGTTATCTCCCTGAGTTTCGTGCATGAGGAGAACGCACCCTTCCCGATTTCCAGTATCTGGATACCCTCGGCAGAATCCGGAAGCTTCGCCCAGAGAAGATTCACGGGGTTCGTCACTCCTATTACCGTTCCCTTACCGTCGGTCACTATCTCGGTCTTGTTCATGAATACAGACTTAGTGTATCTGGGCCAGTCTGTCCTGAAGGCGCTGAAGCCGTATTCGTCACTGTTAAAAGCGCTCATGGTATCTCCTAGAAGAGGAAGCTTTCGATCTTTCCCGGTATGTTCTCGATAAGAGTATCTTCCGGATAGTAGCCCTCGGGAATGGATGCGAAAAGAAGACGCGAGTAGAACTTGCGGCTTACCCTTCCGTCAAGTATGAGGACGACGCCCTTGTCGCTCTCGCTTCTGATGAGTCTTCCCACTCCCTGTTTCATCTTTATCATGGCATTTGGGAGTGCAAGGGTGATGAATGAGCCGCGGTCCGACGTTCTGTCGATATAGTCACTGCGTGCCCTGTTGATCGGGTCTGTCGGAACATCGAAGGGAAGCTTCACGATGATGAGAAGCCTCAGCGTGTCTCCCGGAGCGTCGACTCCCTCCCAGAATGAGGATGTCGCGAAGAGACAGGAGTCCCTGTTCTTCTTGAAACTCTCGAGAAGAACGTTGCGGCTTATCCTGTTGTCCTGGATGAGGAGTTCGAGTCTATCACCTATATTCTCCTTAACCTTCTGATAGACCTTCCTCATCATGTCGAATGATGTGAAGAGAATGAGGGCACCGCCTGAGGATGAGAGCACCGCATTCTCCGTCACCGACGCAACATAGTCTATGTAGGAAGGGTCCTTCATGGAGTATTCCCTTCCGTCCTGCGGAACGAGGTACATGAGATTGTGAGTGTAGTCAAACGGCGAGAAGTAGACACCTTCCTCGAGTGTGCCGTCTCCCGTAAGTCCTATCCTCTCCTTGAAGAATTCGAAGTTGCCCCCGATCGAGAGAGTTGCAGAGCAGAAGAGGAACGACTCGAGTTTCGACAGAAGTCTCCCCTTCACGAGCGGCCCCGTGAGGAGAGGCGCCTGGATTATCTCATATTCGCCGTCCGGAAGGACTTCGGCATAGGAAATGTACTTATCGAAGGAATCGAAGCGGATGAATGAACGTATAACATCCGAATAGTACTCGAGGTTCTTTCCGACACCCTGGACTCTCTCTATGTAGGGAATGAATGTCTCATTATCCGTAGCGTAGAATTTTCCGAGATCAAGAGCAAGGCTCTTCATCTCGTCACACAGTGACTCCGCTTCCCGGAGCTTGGTGCGGAACGAAGAGTAGAAAGCCTCGTCAAGGAGTACGCTTCTTTCCCCGGAATATCTCTGGATTATATTCCGGAAGAGAGTGAAGTAATGGGATGTGAGGTTCTTTATCCTGCTGTAGAGTCCCTCGAAGTTCTTCGTGAATGTTCTGTCCCTTGTCGTATCGCAGGGAGAAAGAAACTCTATGAGAGTCTTTCCGCCGAAGGCCTTGTTCTTGAAGAGAAGGGAATCCAGTTCCTCATAAATGCCGTCACGCGACACCCTGTCGGAGAAGAGTTCGGTTGCCTCGCTCTCAAGATGATGGGCTTCGTCAACGACAAGATGTGTGTAGCCGGGAAGAATTGTGGGCGAGGAAAAATCCTCGTTGTTCTCCCATCTTATCTGGGCGTCGATGAGAACCATATGATGATTCGTGACGATTATCTTAGCATTCTGTGCACGCCGTCTGGCATTGTACATGAAGCATTCCTGGTTGAAGGGACAGCGTCCCCTGAGGCAGTCCTTCTCGTCGCACTTCACGTCTTGAGATAGCACACTCACTTCCCTGTCATGTATGTCGGTGCGGCTTCCCGTGCGTGTCCTGTCACACCACTTTATGAGTCTGTATTCCGCTGTGGACTCGTCAAGCGTCAGAAGTCCCACCCTGTCCCGGAGCTCCGAGAGCCTCCGCTTGCAGATATAATTCGAGCGGCCGTAGAGAATTGCTGACTTGTTTTCGATGCCTAAAAGTCCCGAGAGAAACGGAATATCCTTATCGAAGAGCTGCTTCTGGAGCGTAATCGTGCTTGTTGCGACAACAACCCTTGCGTCAGGGTCCTCCGCAGTGAGAAGAAACGCAGGAACAAGATAGGCAAAGCTCTTTCCGATTCCAGTTCCAGCCTCGATGAGGCATCCGTGTCTCTCTGTGAATGCCTTCTCGACCTTCTGAGCCATCTCCTCCTGTCCTTCCCTGTAGGAGAACTGGGGAAATGATTTTCTGAGCAATCCGAAGGGGGAGAATATGTCCTCACTTGTCATTGTCTTCTTCCTCTTCATCATCTTCTCCGGCAATCTTCCATTCCTTGAGGCGGCGGTGAAGAGTCTTTCTTCCTATGTTGAGTACATTACTTGCCTTCGACTTGTTTCCGCAGCAGTAATCGAGAGTTCCCAGAATGAGTTCCTTCTCTGCCTCGTCGAGCGTGATGGGAAGCTCAAGTACGACGCTCTTCTCCCTGTCTTCCCCCTTGTCGCGGATATACTGCGGGAGATTGTACACTTCGATTGTATGGCTCTTCGCGAATACGACCGCAGATTCGATGGCATTCTTGAGTTCACGGATATTACCCGGCCAGGAGTATGCAAGAAGAAGCTTCCTTGCAGCTGCGCTTATGGAGTCTATCTTCTTGCCGTTATCCTCGGCGATGCTCTGGGCAAACGAAAGAGCCAGCAGCTCGATATCGTCCTTTCTCTCCCTGAGAGGAGGAACAGTGATGGTCACAACATTGAGGCGGTAGTAGAAATCCTCCCGGAAAGTGCCCTCCTCCACCATCTTCCTCAGGTCCCTGTTCGTCGCTGCTATGACTCTGACGTCGACGGGAATCGTACTCTCTCCTCCGACACGTGTTATCTCACGGTTCTCGAGAACACGAAGGAGCTTTATCTGGGTCTGCTCGTCTATCTCCCCGATTTCATCGAGGAAGATTGTGCCTCCTGAAGCAAGTTCGAATCTTCCCTTTGCCTCTTTCACGGCTCCGGTGAATGCCCCCTTCTCGTGGCCGAAAAGCTCGTTCTCGAGAAGCGATGAGGAAAGAGATGCGCAGTTGACCTTGACAAAAGGCTTGTCCTGACGCTTCGAGAGCGCCTGTATGGCATCTGCAACAAGTTCCTTTCCCGTACCCGATTCACCTTCGATGAGGACAGTGGTCTTCATCGGGGCAACGGCCCTGATGGTCTCCATCAGCTTCTGAACCTTCTCGCTGCGCCCGATTATCCTGGTGTATCTGAGATCCTTTCTGAGTTTCTCTATCTCTTCGGTGAGGGCTCTGTTCTGCTCGGCGAGTGAGGAGTTCTCGATGCTCTTTTTTACGACGAGCAGAAGCTTATCGAGATCGACGGGCTTCGTGAAGAAGTCCACGGCTCCGTCCCTCATGCTCTCGACGGCGTTCTCGACAGTGCCGTGTCCGGTAAGAACAATCACTGGAAGACGGGGGTACGCCGAAGCTATCTTTCTCACAAGTTCGTCCCCCGTCATTACCGGCATCCTGAGGTCGGTTATGACAAGATCGACATCGCTGGAATTGACAGCGTTCCACGCCTCGAGGCCGTTTTCAGCTGTTATTACCTTATAGTTTTCAAGTTCGAATGCGGCTTTGAGTCCGGAGAGAATGTTCTTCTCGTCATCGGCAATAAGAATCGTACTCACTTTCCGTCCTCCCCGAGAGCCTTTCTCTCGCTGACGGGAATCGGGAACTCGAGCTCGAATGTCGTTCCCTCACCCTTTCGGCTTGACACATGGATGTCACCATGATGTTCCTTCATTATCTTATAGACGAGAGTGAGGCCCAGTCCCGTCCCGCTGGCCTTTGTCGTGTAGTACGGTTCGAAGATCTTTCCGAGCTTGTCCTCGTCGATTCCGCATCCTGTATCAGAAATGCGCACAGAGACAAAGTCACCGTTGAGTTTCGTCACTATCGTGAGCTTTCCGCCTCCATCCATTGCGGCAAACGCATTCTGAATCAGATTCAGCATCGCCTGTTTCACGAGCCTCGAATCAAGTTCGATGTTCGGGATGAACGGCGAGAGCTTCGATTCTACGACGACCTTCTTCTCCTCTGCCTCGGGTTCGAGGAATGAGATGATGTCACTCACGATGTCGTTGATGCTCTCCTTCTTGAGGGAGACTTCCATCGGCTTCACGGCAAAAAGAAAATCGACGGCAATCTTGTTGAGATGTTCTATCTCCTCCTCGAGAACGGAGAGAAAGCCTTCAGCCTGCTCTTCACTCATGCTTCCGTTCTTCTGGAGAGTCTTCCTCATGAGCTGGGTATGTATCTTCATGGCAGCAAGGGGGTTCTTTATCTCGTGAGCGACGCCGGCGGCCATTGTCGTCATGGAGGCAAGGGATTCGCTGCGTCTCAGTCTCGTCTCCTTTCTTATGGAATCGGTGATCTCCCTGATGGCAACATCGACATAGCATTCGCTGTCGGTGTTAATCCTCATGAATGATACACGGTAGACTCTTACCTCATTTCCGCTCTGAATCGAAAAGTCCCTGTCCTCACATCTCTCCTCCCCTCTGAGAACGCTTCTGATGAAGCGGCACATATCCCTGTCACAGATGCAGTCGTCGATGTAGAGTCCCTCAATCGAACGCGAACTGCGCTTGTACGGAATAGCGGAGCGTGCCCTCTGATTTGCAAAGACAACGACACAGTTCCTGTTCATTATGAGATGGCTGTCTTCGAGAGAATCGAAGAGCGTGTAGAGGATATCCTCCTCTTCGATGGCCTTGTTCACAAGGTTCTTGAGTTCATCCACCGGACACGAGGATAAATCCTCGACAAATTTCTTCAAGAGTTTATTTGACAATCTGAGACTCCCTTATGATGTAGTCGAGAGCTGCCCTCTCGCTCATGTTGTATGTTTCGACGCTGTCATACCAGAAACGGAGGATATTGAGAATCCTTCGTGCCTTATAAGGCTGAGTCACTCCTTTCCTCAAGCCTGATTCGACTTCCTCCGTGACACGGTGACGGAAATACGTATAGGCACTGAGCTTCTCGAGAAGACTGTTGAGAGCTTCCTCCCTTTCGAGTGTAACGGGAGATGAGGAGAAAAGAAGCGAGACGAATTCCCTGACACTCTTCTCGCACGCCTCCACCGACTCGCTGTCGTTACCGTGACGGAAGAAGAAAGTATCGAACGAGGAATATTCCTCCCAGATACTGAATCTTGACTTCAAAAGCGATGACACCTTCTCCCCGCTGAGAGACGGGAAGCTGAACTTCCTCACTCTCGAGAGAATTGTCTCCATTATCTTCTGGCTCTGGGACGATATGAGTATGATCGTGAAATGATCCTCGGGCTCCTCCAGCATCTTCAGTATCGAGTTCTTTGCGCCTTCTGTGGCACTCTCGATATCTTCGATTATGACGACCTTCTCGTCAAAGCCGCTGCTCATCCATTCCTTCACGGCCCTGAGCTGCTCTATCGATACCGCAGTCGGATTCTTCTTTCCGCCGTAAAGATACCTCTCGTCGGCCGTTATCTTCAGGGCCGCAAGGGCTTTTACGTCAGCATCCGTGATGTTCTTCCTGTCCTCGATATCTGTCAGAAACTCGTCTGTGCTCTCCGCCTTCGAAAACAGAGACGACGACGATGACGGCATGGAAGAGACAAGTGCGCCGTTGTACTGCATGTTCACAAGTCTCAGCGTTTCGATGAGAAAGAGGCGCGACGCCTCTGTTCTCATCTCTGAAAAGAGTGAGACTGCAGCCTTCACTCTCGGCATGAGATTCCTGAACGGGAAGTAGATCACGTTCGAGGATCTGAGGATATCTCTCCTGTCACCTGTGAGATAGAAGGCAAGATCCAGCGCCGCGGTAAGCCTTCCGCTTCCCCTTGCGCCGGAAAAAAGCAGCGACTGGGGAAGAAGAGAGTCACTTATGTTGCGTGAAAGAGTTTCTGCAACCCGGGGCTGCATTAAAGCTGTATTCTCAAAGGCCAAGAAGAGCTCCTTTGAATGCACTTTCGACAGACGGGAAAAGCTTCATGTAGACATTCATATAGAAGAAGCTGTTCTCCTTGAGCGGCATGAAGTCAACAAACTGCTGGAGTGAACAGACTTCAAGAAGCATGAACACGAGGAAAAGTGCAATTATGAACGCCACAATGAAGCCCAGGAGAGAATCTATCCACCCGAGGTGTACAGTTTCAAGGGCAGTTCCAAGAAGATTCCCCACCAGTTTGAATATGAGGAATATGACAATACAGAGAAGAACGTACGCGATAAGCGCAAGCAGAAAGGCAGGAACATTCAGCTTCTCCGAAAGAAGATCTGTCACTGGACCTACAAAGAGAAGCGCTACAGGAAACGTCAGCACGTAGCTTCCGATCTTGAATGCAAAGCGCGAAAGTCCGATTGCGAATCCGCTTATTCCCGATATGAGTGTAAGCGCGAGCAGAATGATATCGAATATTCCGAAACTCAGTGAGCCGATGGTAAATGTCCAGTCCATAGTGTCATTTTAGCCCAACCGGTACATTCTTTGCTACATCATTCTCCAAATTCCCGAGAATCTTTATCCGTGTCCGGATGAGGAGAGAGCAAAATCTCTCCCCACATTACCCTGTATCCGGTTCTTCAGAATCCGACCGATGAAAACAAGAAACGAATTTCCGCGTTTCAGCGGAAACACTGTTCGATTGGCCTCTTTTTGATTATCATTTCCTTATGGCTAATTTTTTGACGAAACTGTTCGGTGGAACAAAACAGGAAAAAGACATTAAGAGGCTCAGGCCTCTTGTTGATAAATGCAGGAGTTACTATTCGTGGGCCGAAGGGCTCAAAGACGGGGACTTTCCTCTCCAGACGGCGAAGTGGAAGGAGGAAGTGAAGAACGGCAGAAGCCTTGATGACATTCTGCCCGAAGCTTTTGCTCTCGCAAGGGAGGCAAGCTGGAGATGTATCGGAGAGAAGCACTATGACGAGCAGATCATGGGCGCCATCGTACTTCATAAGGGTTCGATTCTTGAAATGAAGACAGGTGAAGGAAAGACCCTCACCTCAGTTCCCGCAGCTTATCTCAACGCTCTTCAGGGAGAAGGCGTACATATCGTGACAGTCAACGATTATCTTGCCGGGCGTGACGCCGAATGGATGGGTTCGATATTCCGTTTTCTCGGCCTCACCGTCGGAGTCGTGATTCCGGGGCAGGACGAGAGGGCAAAGAAGACGGCTTATTCATGTGACATCACATACGGAACGAACAACGAGTTCGGCTTCGATTATCTCAGGGACAACATGAAGCAGAGCATGGAGCATAAGATTCAGCCGAAGCATCACTACTGCATAATCGACGAAATCGACTCGATTCTCATCGATGAGGCCCGCACTCCTCTCATCATCTCCGGCCAGGCCGAAGACGACTCACCGAAGGTAATGGCGGCAAAGTCAATCGTCCCCTACTTCAGGGAATGCGAGAAGGATCCTGCAACAGGAACCTATTACGAGCTCAGTCAGATAGACAAGATGGACAGGGAGCTCTACGCTTCATTCGACGAGAGAGGTGACTACAAGATTGACGAGAAGAACAAGAACGTTACAGTCACCAAGCAGGGTATGACGAAAATGGAGGAACTTCTCAGGAAGACGGGAATCCTGGAAGCGGGAAAGGACGAGAACGGCAACACCACCTACTCTCTCTATGACGGAAACAACTTCGAGCTCGTACATTATGTCACACAGGCACTCAGGGCACAGTATCTGTATACACGCGATGTCGATTACCTCGTGAAGGACGGAGAGGTGCAGATAGTCGACGAATTCACGGGTCGTGTGCTTCCCGGCCGACGCTATTCGGAGGGACTCCATCAGGCAATAGAGGCGAAGGAGAACGTGAGGGTTAAGGGACAGAGCAAGACATTTGCGACTATCACATTCCAGAACTTCTTCCGTATGTACGACAAGATAAGCGGCATGACCGGTACTGCAGATACCGAGGCTGTCGAATTCAAGCAGATCTACAATGCCGATGTCGTCGTAATCCCGACTCACCTGCCGGTAGCAAGAATCGATAAGTCCGACCTCACCTTCTACAGCGAGGAATTCAAGTACGCCGCAATCGTCGAGGACGTGAAGAAGATACACCAGACAGGTCAGCCTGTTCTCATCGGAACGACGTCAATCGAGAAGAGCGAGAAGCTCTCTGCACTTCTCCTCAGGGCCGGAATCAGACATGAGGTTCTCAACGCGAAGAATCATGCGCGGGAAGCCTACATCATCGGTGAAGCCGGTGCAAAGGGCTCTGTCACCATTGCAACCAACATGGCCGGACGAGGAACCGACATCAAGCTGGGGGGAAGCCCGGAACATCTTGCAATGAAGAAGGTCGGAACTGACGCAACACCCGAAGAACTCAAGAAGGCCAGAGAGGAGATAATGCCTGAATACAGGAAGGCATACGAGGAAGTCAAGGCACTCGGAGGTCTCTATATAATCGGAAGCGAAAGGCACGAATCAAGGCGTATCGACAACCAGCTGAGAGGACGCAGCGGACGTCAGGGAGATCCGGGCGTATCCCAGTTCTACATTTCCCTTGACGATAATCTCATGAGACTCTTCGCACGTGACGGCATGAAGGAGATGCTCGGCAGAATGGGCCTCAACACCGGTGAACCCATACATCACAAGATGCTTGACTCCGCAATCGAGAATGCGCAGAAGAAGGTCGAGGAGAGAAACTTCGCGATAAGAAAGAGACTTCTCGAATACGATGATGTTCTCAACGAACAGAGGAACTTCATATACGGTCAGAGAGACGAAATCCTTGTCTCGACGGATCTCACTCAGAGAGTCGAGGACAACAACCGCTCTCTCATCGACGACATCTATGAGGAGGCGGAAGGAGACCAGAACAGGATTCTCGAAGGCCTGCAGCGTGTATACGGTGCATCCTTCAATCCCGAGGACATAAAGGACAGGGAAACTTTCGAGAACAAGATAATCTCACTCATCGAAGCCAAGAAGAATTTCGTCGGGGAGAACATCTTCAACGACTACCTCAGATACATCTACCTCAAGAACATCGATAAGCGCTGGATTGACCACCTTGATGCACTGGATGAACTGAGAGATGCGGCATCTCTCATGAGCTATGCACAGAAGAATCCTCTGGTCGAGTACAAGAACACGGCATCTGACGCATTCGACGAGATGCTCGGAGCAATTACCGAAGCGGTATGCAAGGCAGCCGTACTCGTCCGTTTCCAGATAAACGGTCCACAGAGAAACGCAGAGCAGTCTCAGCGTCTTCAGACTGTGCACAGGGAGATGGAGAGCGTCATGAGACAGAAAGCACAGGGTACAGCAGTGGCGTCTCAGGCTCAGGCGGAGAATACCACAGTCCGGCGTGACACTCCCAAGGTCGGCAGAAACGACCCGTGTCCGTGCGGAAGCGGAAAGAAATACAAGAACTGCTGCGGACGCAGGTTCTAGAAAGCCGAAGGGACGGTATATGCCGTCCCTTTTCTATTCATCAGAAGAAAATAGTTTTTACTCAAGTATGAGATTGTTTCTCTTGACGTCATACCCCAGATGTTCCAGGAATGACGAGAGCTTCTTGTAGCCGTAGTTACGGCAGTCGAAGTCGGTGTATTTGTTCTTGAGTGCGTTGCCGATTGTCGAGATGTTGAGTCTGTCGCTTTCGGTCTCGTCGACAAGTCCCTTTATGAAGCGTGCGATTGTACGCTCTGAGGCTATGCCGCTGACTCTCTTGTCCTTTCCGTCGCTCTTTCCGCTCTTGTCATCGCCCTGGCTTTCGGAAAGAAGAAGGTCAAGGTATTTGAACTCGGAACATGCCGCGACGAAGGCCGCAGGTGTTTTCTGCTCCCCCATTCCGATTACCTTCATTCCCGCTTCCTTCAGCCGGGACGCGAGGCGCGTGAAGTCACAGTCCGAGGAGACAAGACAGAAGCCGTCGACCTTTCCCGTATAGAGAATGTCCATGGCATCGATTACCATCGTAGTGTCCGTACTGTTCTTTCCGCTTGTGTACGGGAATGACTGTACGGGGACAATCGAATTCTCGAGAAGAGTATCCTTCCAGCCCTTCGTTCCTGACGAGGAGAAATCCCCGTAGATACGGCGGTAGGTTATCGTACCTTCCTTCGCAAGCTCATCCATTATTATATCCACATACCGGTAGGAGACGTTCTCCGCATCGATAAGTACTGCAAGTTTCATTGAATCATCCATACTCCTGAATATAATGAATTATGGAGATAAAGACAAATGCCCCGGATTTCCGGGACATCTCTCTGTTACCGGTTCTCAGAACCGGAACTTCACCCATGCATTGAACATGTGATTCCCGCTCTGGTACTCGTAGCCTCCTCCGATGATGAACTTTTCGGTTATCCTCCAGTCAAGACCGGCGCCGAATGCATACTGCATGCCGTTTTTGAACGAGGAATTCTTCGATGTGAAGAGATAATCCGCTTCTGCATAGCCGAAGAGATCGAAGAAGCCGAGCCTGATATCAAGACCGGCAGAGGTATTGACAGATCCGACTATGTAAAGCGTCGAGTCCTTCATGTAGCCGAAGACATCAACACCCGCTTCGATATAGAAGAAATCTGCGAATGCAGCTCTCATCGAAGCCTCTAGGGAAGGATAGAGATGGTCGTCTCCCCTGTAGTAACGCATCTTTCCCCTGAGGCCGAGGGTAATATCGAAATTGTAGGTGACAAACGACTTTTTCGTGACAGCAGCCGGCTCACCGAGAGGAGGAGTTTCACTGACAGCCTCAGCCGTTTCCTCTGCCTCCTCGGGAGGTGTTTCCTCTTTTACGTCTTCATAAGCACTTTCGGATACATCTTCTTTCACGACCTTCTCAGTTTCAGAAGGTGCAGTCTCCACTTTTTCCGCTTCCACCGGCTTTTCCAGATTCTCCTCAATAACTCTGTCTATAAGAAAAGCCGCCTCATCACCGACCACCTCGCATACTCTCATCAGGTAATCGATGTTCTGCTTCGGGTAATGGATAAGAACCGAACCTTCATCGAGTTCGTATCTGACAAGAAGAGTCTCCTCCGGATATTTCTCTATCAGTGTTTCTCTCAATGACGTGACATCATTCTCTGTTACACCTTCCGGAAGCACGATGATGGCGTCAGTTTCCGTAACCGTGAACTGAGCGTTTATTCCCCTGTAGTCGAATATGCCCATGAAGCTTCTGACAACCTGCTCTTCAGATGAACTCTTTTCCTCAGCTATCGGGGCGACAGCAAGTGTGTCGATGTAATCGGAGACAATTTCCTCAAGTTCGGAGAGAACTGCGAGTCTGTAATATGTGCCGCCGACATAATCACCATCGAAGTCGATGACAATCTTTCCGTCTTCGGGAACATCGTAATACACAGCGCTGACGTATTCACCGAACTCTTCACAGAAGAGAACCATGAATGTGTCGATTTCGTCCCTTCGGATCATTAAGGAAGGATAACTGACGGTTGCCCTGTTCTCCTCAACGACAACAGATGCCGTGAGTGTGTCACGATAGGAGTAAAAGGTTCTGATTGTGCCGTCACTCTCTATTACAAGACCGGAGTCATAAACGACAGGACCGCTTTCTTCAGCAGCTTCTGCAGTCTCCATGGTTGCTGTTAACTCTTCCTCAGAGGCGTACATAAGGTCGATGAGAGCCTCTGCATACTTACTGAGGGTATCGAGTGCCGAAAGAAGAAACTCCCGTGACTGTTCGGGATAATACAGCTCAAGCGTATACCCCTCGATATCATAAGTCACATTTGCTGTTTCTTCAGTGTATTCCGTACAGACAGCATCGAGGAGGGATGCAAAGTCATCATCCGACATTCCCTGAGGAATCGTCACTGTTGCGTATGTTCTGTAAAGGACAACATCACTCGAGATTCCCCGGTATTCGAGAGTGCCTTCAAATACCGGAGTACTGGCCTTTCTTTCCGCTTCTTCCCTTTCAAACTCTTCAGTCTCTTTTTCAATCCTGATACGCTCTTCTTCAGCTTCCCTCCTCAGTCTTTCGGCCTCCTCGGCCTTCCTCTGTCTTTCGGCTTCGTATTCCTTTCTTATGCGTTCGGCTTCCGCTTCCCGTCTGAGTCTTGCTTCCTCGGCTTCCTTCAGAAGTCTCTCGGCCTCTTCATTTTGAAGGTATTCACTGACGGCTTCGTCAAGGTTTCTCCCCCTGTAAACCTCATGAGAGATTTCCTTTCTGACCTCTTCGGGAATCCGCTCGTCATTCTCCACCCTGTCAAGGCTGTCGAGATATGTTGCCACTCCCTTTATTCCTTCGTTTGCAACGTTCTCGGTTACACCGCGTGAAAAGAGCGGAAGTACAAGAAGAGCCGCAATAAGAATGACTGTAACTTTCTTCATAAATCTCCTCATCAGATGCTTACCCGGAAGAATCCCTGAGGGGTAACCAGGTAACTGCCGTTCAGGGCATGACAGCCGTCGAATGCATCGTCGGCAACGGACTTCACGCTTGAAGGTATATAAATATCCCCCGTGAGATTAACCATGGATGCAAATGCCTTCTTTCCTATTGTCTCGACTCCTTCATCCATCATCAGGAAGCTGAAGTCGGATGCGCTGAATGCACCTTCCCTTATCTCGCGGACAGAGGCCGGAATTGCAAGCGTCCCATGAAGAGACGTATCCGAGAATGCAAATTCACCGATTATCATAAGAGAGGACGGAAGTACGATTTCACCCGCAAGTTCCGTACAGGAAGCAAATGCATACTTTCCGATTGTCTTTATTGAGTCAGGCAGCGGTCCGATACCGCTCAGCGTCAGGCTCCTGTAGAATGCATAGTCTGCAATTCCCACGACAGGGAGGTCATCAACTGTGTCGGGAATATAAAGTGTTCCCCGGTAATACGGCCCGCTCTCGAGTACGTATCCACCTTCATCTCTGTCATAGACGAACTGTAGGTAACAGAGGTCCCCCCCGTCAGATACGACAGGAACAAGAGGACGCTCGTCTATCTTCGTCCCGTCATATATGGAGAGTGCAGAGCTGACAAGGCTTTCCACATCGGAAGGGGAAACGGCAGCAAAGGGATCCTTCGCCTCCGCAGTGCCCTCTGCTGCCTCTTTCTCCGTCATCACAACCTCCTCTTTCTTCGAGCAGGAAGAAAGGAGAACGATAATGACTGAAAGACATATCAAAAGTTTCTTAATTAACATAAGCACCCCAGAAAGGCAGGGGACAACTCCCCCGCCCTGTCGGAAGAATCAGCATCCGATTCTCATGAGAACCCATACGCCGCCGTTGCTGTCTTCCCAGTACTCGACCATCTCCGCCTTCTCTATATCTGCACTTCTGTCAATGGTAAGTGAAATCTGCTTTACGGAATTGACCTTTTTCGTGACATTCATGATCTTCGTTCCCAGCCACGATGCAATCTCTTCAAGGCAGATATCCTTTGCTTCTTTCATGTTCTGACTGAAGTCACCGCCCGAAGCATAAGCCTTCTCGTAATGATAAGATTTCTCCTGAGGTACCGAGATTACCCAGTCCGGTCTCGGAATGTCGTTCTTCCCCTTTTCGGCGATTCGCTTCTGCATCAGCGTGACTTCTCCGAGTGCAACGAGATTCTCTTCATATACGGCATAGAACGAAAGGTTGCCCTTTGTACCCTTCTCGACCGTCACTTCGTCATAAACGGTCTCGTTCGTATCGCCGCTCTTTATCCAGCCGATGAACGTGTAGCCGTCCTTGTAGGGCTTTGCAAGCGTGAAGGAATCCTCGCTCGTGTAGGTCTCGGGGTTAGTGTTACCGTATCTGTAGGCGCCTCCGTCAAGATCGTATGTGACAGTATAGAGGGCAGACTGCCAGAGAGCCTCGAAGCCGAGAGAACCGCCTTCTGATGTGTCAACAGTAAAGACTGTGGACGGAACGTCGGTGGTGCTGTAAGCCTTTCTTACCCAACCGAGGAATGTGTAGCCGTCCCTTACGGGGTTCGTGAGTACGAACGGACTGTCGCTTCTCCTGTAGGAAGTTCTGTTGGGTTCTGTTCCGCGTGCGTAGCTTCCGCCGTTGAGTGCATAGCTTATCGTATAGCTGCTTTCAGTCCATACTGCCTTGAGTGAGATGTCGCTTCTGACGCTCTTCGTGTCAACCTTATATCCGATAACAGGTCTGTTGCCTTCCTTACCTTCTTCTACCCAGCCGAGGAACGTGTAGCCGTCCTTTGTCGGGGAAACGACTGTGAACTCTTCGTCGTAGTTCGTGAACGATGACGGGTTGGTATCGTCGTATTCGAACTCTCCTCCGCCCAGGTCATATGTTACCCTGTACTCAGTCTCCTTCCACTTTGCAACAAGAGCGATGTCTCCTCCCTTTGACGTATCGAGGACGTAATCGACGAGAGCATAGTCCCTGTCTTCCCTGTCCTTGCTGACCCAGCCGGCGAATGTATATGTGTCGCGGACAGGATTTGAAAGGAGTGTCTTCGGGCTCTCGACAGTGTAGGAAGTAATGTTGTCACTGCTTCCGATTTCGTATCTGCCGCCCCTGAGGTCATAAGAGACTGAGTATTCGACAGCTTTCCAGAGAGCCGTGAATTCCTGGTCTATGGCAAGGGAAGGATCGACTGCAGTAACCTTATTGCCCTTCCCGTCATACCAGCCCTCGAATGTGTAGCCGTGACGGACAGGAGTTATAAGCTCTACTGTATCTTCGATGGTGTAGGAAGACTTTGCGCTTGCCTTTGCTTCTCCTCCGCCGAAGTTGTACGTGATTCTGTACTGTGTCGGCTTCCAGACTGCCCTGTAGGAGCGGTCTCCGCCTCTCTTTGTGTCGAGTGAAAGTCCAACGACAGGAGTGTCATCCCCGTTCTCTGTCCAGCCGAGGAACGTGTAGCCGTGCTTTACAGGAGACGTGAGGGAATATGTCATATCTGCATTGTATGATTCGATGTTGCCTTCTCCCCTGAGGTATTCGCCTCCGTTGAGGTCGTATGTGACTGTATAGTCGACAGGTTTCCATATTGCAGTGAGAACACAGTCCTTTCCGCTTGCAGTATTGATGACTGCATCTTCTGTGATGTTTCCTTCTTCGTCTTTCCAGCCGATGAAGATGTAGTTGGCTCTCACAGGTCTCTCGAGCGCAATCTGAGCGTCATGAACCGTGAATGACTCTGGGTATTCGCCCTCTCCTCCGCCGAGGTCAAGGATTACGCTGTAGTCATGCACTCTGAAGAGCGGTGTGTAGACTCTGTCATCAGTGCTGCCCTTCTCGATAGTCACGATCATCTCCGCTTCAGTATACTCCTCGTCTCCCAGTACCCATCCCATGAAGTCGTAACCGAACTTCTCGGGATTGATGAGCGTGAATGTCTCGTCGCTGACTGTGTATGTCGTCGGATTGACCGGCATTTCCGGCTCAGGAAGCGGGAAGCGCACATCATAGGGTTCCTCGCTGCCGTAGGAAAGCGTGTAGGTGATGAGTTCCCATTCTGCAGTGTACTTCCTGTCACCGCTCGAGCCCTGCTCTATCGTGATTGTCTCGTAGCCGACTTCAGCTTTCTTTGTCTTTTCATATGTGTAAACGAATCCCGCTTCGTCGACGATTCTCCTGACAAGTTTCTCGAGAAGAGCCGAATCGGAACTTGAATAGTCAAGCGTTATTATGTTGCCGTTTCTCTTAGTTTCCGCTTCCGGGAAATTGGATGAGAGGAACTCCTCCACGAGGTCGACATACTCTTCTGTGAAGAACTGCGGGAGAACCCATTCGGACTTCGTGGCATGCATTCTCACCGTTATGTCGATATCTTCGACAGTGAATGTCAGGGAGAAGATGACCGGGTCGGCCGCAACAGTTTCCTCTGTCTTCCATCCCGTGAATCTGTAGCCGCTTCTTACCGGAGTTATAAGCGTAAATGTATCTGTCTCGTATGTATATGTTGAAGGATTAACGTCCCCTTCCATCTCTCCGCCGTTGAGGTCGTACTCTATGGAGTAGACAACAGGTGTCCACTGTGCTTCGAGAACAACATCTGATGCTACGGAAGTACCTGTAAAGTAATCAGTGTAGAGCTTTCCCGTTGCCCTGTCCTTCCAGCCTGCGAACGTATAGCATTCCCTGACAGGATGCGAGAGTTCGACCCCTTCCTCTTCGTCATACATGAAGAGAGAGGTTGTCGTAGCATCAGTGAATGAGCCGTCATTCAGGTCATAGCTGATGGTATATGCGTTTCTGAACCAGACTGCAACAAGGTCCTTCTCTCCGACAGTTCCGATTTCGATTCTGTAATCATCGTCTGCTCTTGCGACGTCCATCTCCTTCTCTATCCAGCCGATGAATGTGAAGCCTTCCCTTGTCGGGTTGATGAACGACACTTCATCCTCGACTGTGTAGGACTTTCTGTTTTCATATACGACAGGTTCCGGAACAGGTTCCGGCTGCGGCGCCTCTTCGATGACGATGACAGGGTCGTTTGCGATGATTCCGTCCTCATCGTATGTGATTGGGTATCTGACGACAGACCAGAGTGCAACGACTGACCTGTCACCGAGAACGCCTTCCTCGAGTGTGTATGTCTTTACTGCAGAACTCTCATCTGCACCTTCCTCAATCCAGCCCATGAATGTGTAGCCGCTCTTTCCGAGCTCAGGAAGGTATGCGCCTGTGTCCGCAATCGTGTAACTGTCGAGGAGAACAGGAAGAAGCGGAACGGCAAAGCTGCTTTCCTCACTACTTATGAATCTTGCGCTGTATGTGAGTGAATATCTTTCGAGGTCCCAGAGAGCGACGATTGTTTTCTCTCCCATGACACCGCTTTCAAGTGTGTAGGACATTACGGCTGTGCTCTCGTCTGCACCGTCCTCAATCCAGCCTTTGAAAGAGAAGCCTGCTTCGGAAAGAGACGGAAGAACAGCTCCGGCATCCGCGATTGTATAGTAATCGAGGAGAGACGGAAGTGACGGGAGAAGGGATTCATCCCACTCCGCACCGGAAATGAATCTTGCCGAGGCAGAAAGAGGATACTTCTCGAGGTCCCAGAGTGCGACGACTTTCTTCGAGCCCGTTACGCCGTTCTCGAGAGTATAGGATTTGACTGCCGTGCTTTCATCTGCGCCTTCCTCTATCCACCCGACGAATATGTAACCCGGCATTGAAAGCTCCGGAAGAACCGCGCCTGCATCTGCTATGGTGTACTCATCAAGAAGAACGGGAAGAGAGGGAACAAGAGACGGGTCATAATCAGAGCCGGAGACGAATCTGGCTGAGTATTCGAGTGAATACTTCTCGAGATCCCAGAGTGCGACGATTGACTTTTCGCCGTGAACGCTCGCGTCAAGTGTGTAGTTCTTGACAGCAGTACTCTCGTCTGCGCCTTCCTCTATCCAGCCGACGAATATACAGCCCGGCCTCGAAAGCTCGGGAAGGACAGCTCCTGCATCTGCTATGCTGTATGATGTGAGAAGTGACGGAAGAGCCGGAACGAGGGACTCGGGGTAATCTCTTCCGCTTATGAATCTGGCAGCAGCCGTGAGAGGATAGTCTTCAAGTCCCCATACGGAAATGAAGCTTCTGTCACCTGTTGACCCCTTCTCTACCGTGATTGTCTTCTGAGGTGTATCTGATGCGTTCTCGACCCAGCCTTCGAATACATAGCCTTCTTCCTTTCCTGAGATATCCCTGATTACTGCCCCGGTTTCGATTGTGTACGAAGTCGGGAGCTCAAGGGAGAGAACATCGAGCGCCGGAGAAAGGGAATCATCACCGGAAGACTCTGACGAATATGTAATGAGATACTTCACAGGATTCCAGTAGGCCACAAGGGTCTTGGCTTCTTTGCTGTTGCTTATGGTGTATGTCTTCTGTGCTGTCTCCGAATCATTCCCATCTTCGGCCCAGCCTTCGAAAGTATATCCCTCGACATCGGAAAGAGCCTCGATTACAATCCCCTCCTTCTCCCTGTAACTTGATGCAAGTGCTGAGGACAGAGCAGGGCCTTCACTGCCTGACTCGATTACCCTGCTTTCATAGGTGATATCATACGAGGTGGCACATGATGCCAGGACGAAAACGACGACAAAACAGATACATGCAAGCTTAAACAGTCTTTTCACAGAAATCCCCTCTCAATTGTAATTTGCTTCAATTCTAAAGCACCTTTCCCGATAAGGAAAGGACAGATTTGAATAAAAGATTACTGGAAACAGTAACGGTTATTCACCGTCCTCGACTGTTATCATGATGGTTGATGATGTGCTGGAGCCGATTGAACCGAGAACGGTCGTGCTCTTCACCCTGCTCTCGTTCCTGACAAGAACTCTCTCGAAGCCCGAATACCTCAGGCTGTTGCCTTCCTTGTCCGTGACCACGACATACTTGCTGCCGTCTTCCCTGCCGACTGCTGTTACCGTTCCCGGTTTGACGGGATTCACGGCACTTCCGCTTCTGCCCTTTATGACAAGAACATCATCTTCGAATACGGCTGTGCTTCCGCTGACGACTGATGAAGAATCAACAAGAGAGAGAATACTTTCCTCTTTCTCTTCAGGACTCTCTTCTTCAGGAATACCAACATCATCAGAGAAAGTTTCTTCGACTGTGATCATCTCTTCACTCTCCGGAGCTTCCTCGAGCCTGATTATCTCTTCACTGACAGGAATTTCTTCAAGAACAGTCACTTCCTCATCGGGGACAGCTTCTTCTGTGGAGGACTCGAGAGCAGTCATCACTTCTCCAACAGGAAGCGCTTCCTCCATAACTGCAGTGACGACTTCTTCGACAGCAGAAATTTCCTCATAGGGTGCTGTTTCCTCTGCTCTATAAGATTCATCAGAAGCACTTACTTCCTCCGGTGAATTCATTTCTTCCGCAAG
>CAVFYD010000025.1:0-27376 GCA_963626615.1 Sphaerochaetaceae bacterium | reverse complement strand
TATCCGGATAATTTACAACAATGCATTCTCCATCAAGAGACAGGAATACGTCATCAGAAGTGACATACAGAGTGTTAAGCAGTTTTCTCATTCACCTTCCTTAACATGTTTTTGAATATATTCTGACACGCTTTGTTCCTCAAATATTGTCGGAACACAGATATCAACAAGTGAACAGCTTGAGCATTTTCGAGATTTTACAGCCTTTGGAGTACAGTGACGGTCATAATACCTATGCATTTCTTCAACCACTTTGATAAGTTTGTTTCTGATGACATCATCAATATGAATGTAATCACGACTGTGGGTTTTTCCATAATAGATTGATGCCTTATCAATTCTGCACTTGAACATCTCCTCCAGACAAACAGCCTGTGCAACTACCTGAAGAATATCGCAATCATCAGGTTTTGACTCTCCTCTTTTATATTCAACCGGCATCAGTGACCATTTTCCGGGACGCCCGAAAAGTTCGACCCCATCTGAAGAAGATCGGAATTCAACAGCATCGCAGACGCCTTCTATTCTGAGAGTCTTACTCGAAACACGCAACGAGTTCAAAGACAACAACTCTCCTCTTTTGAAGGAAGAGTCGCTGTCATGAACTCTACTGTGCATTACCTCACCGCTTGCAGTGAAAAAGTTATCAGCCCATTGCTGCTCGATATGGATCAGGCCCCACTGTCTTGGACAGAACAGATAATGCTGTATTCCGGAAATCAGAAGGTATGAATCCACTATCTGCCTTCAATTTCTTCACATTCCAGACCGGGTAATTCTTCTCTGGTGATTACATAATCCCCAAAAGACTTCGGTACACTCACTCCAAGATTCTTTTCAATTCTGATGGAGTTATGAACACGATATGCCGGGTACTGTCCATCCTTACAGTTATGTTTAAACCAGTAAAGCTTGTTGACAACCATTGTTCCTTCAGGTCTTGCAGAAGATGCATCATTGACAAAAAGTGTCTCGATACATTTCTTAATGATATCCGCATCATTATCAGAGAATCCGGTTTTCTCTGCCAGCTGCACGTTGATAGACCCCTTGATAACATAAAGACCATATCT
Organism: Sphaerochaetaceae bacterium; assembly: GCA_963626615.1. Lineage (GTDB taxonomy): Bacteria > Spirochaetota > Spirochaetia > Sphaerochaetales > Sphaerochaetaceae > Ornithospirochaeta. Next base: position 26,303 of record CAVFYD010000025.1, on the reverse strand, counting down.
GACAAAATGCTTTGTTCCCATAGTATCAGAGCCCTTCTTGCTGGCATCTTCCGTACTTACACTCTTCGTTATCTGCATTGATACGATATCCACAGGATCAACACTCGGGGATATCTGAATGGACACGGGTCCTCTGATTCCTATCGATACACCTTCGGAGCTATTCTTTCCCTTAAATGCGAAAACCTGACCGAAGCTTCTGACGTCAATCCATTCCTTACAAGCTTTTGCTGCGTAAGCTTCAGAACTGTTTACCAGTCCGATGGACTTTGCCCTTTCGCTGAGGCACTTGAAACCATCATTGGTATTGTCCGCAGACTGCACAAACACCTTGCACCCAAGATCCTGCATGCGGTTTCTGATCTTGCGTTTTACACAGACATCCGAAATCTCGCCAAAATCATCATAATCTGTACGTGGACGATTGCCGTTAAGCGGATCACCGTTGGGATTTGCATTAGACACACTCACTAAAGCTACAAAATCGATTTTGTTAGTCAAACTCATTTCTCAATTCTCCTCATTATCATTAGTTTTTTTGTTGTAGAAATCGTTTTTCTGGAGATAGTACCCCATGATATAAGTCTCATCGAGAGGCTTATCAAATTCGGATATCGGGAAGGAAGAAATAATACTCATAATCTCCCCTATAAGCTTTTCGTAATAGACGAGGGCACCTGACTTAGGTCCTGATAATCTCGAATAATATCCCGACTTAAGCTTTTCCAGGATAATCTTCGAAGTGTACCCGGGACGACGAACAAACATGCTCTGCATCCTGATTGCATTTGTCATTCTCTTCGTGTCAGTACCAGAGAGTGCATCAACCTCGATTTTCTCGAAAACAGCAAGCAGTCTACCATACTGATAGCTGCGATCCGTCAAATCTTTTTCCAGTGCCATACTATACTCCTTTACTTTAGAATCAATTAAATATTTCCTCAAAACACAACATGTTACGAATAACAGACGTTCAGCTTCCCAATAATTATCCTTAACATATATCTGCAAATTAGAACATTTATTTGCAAGGTTTCTTACTATCTCTGTAGGGATTCTACCGTTACTTACTCTGCGTTCCACAAGAATAGGGTAATTCGATTCATAGACCTTATTATCAGTTCTGAAATTATTGCCGATACCATACGCATATTTCATGATATCGCTCAATCGGGGAGATCTGATCCGCCCTTCCCTGCTGTTGAACCAGCAGCACTCTCTATCCCATGCAACTAGGTTTGAAAGAAAATCATCAAGCGTTAGTTCATTATAGAACTTAATCGATAATCGACCCGTTGTCGGATTATCGAAGATAACAGTAATGACATTTCTGTCACTCAACGTAACTTTGTCCGTTTTTGATTTTATATAATTCTCGAGTGCATTCTTGTAATCAGTATAAGTTACCTGTGCATCCTCAGAATCATCAAACAATGGCAATGTCGGATTCTTGACTTCTATCCCATTCGGATTCCAGCAGAGCAATGTGCTCTTTCCCAGATAAACACTCTGATTGCCACATAGCCAGGAAAGCGCATTGATTGCCTTCTGAGTAACATCATAGCCAATCGAAAAAGCCTCTTTACCTTCGACAAAACGACCTTTATATGAAAAATCAGATGTCTCTTGGCACGATATTAGTTTTGCACGTTGAAACTGGGATATGACTGGGACATTTGTAATAGGAATTTCATTTTTCCCTGTGATCATACAAAAATCAGTATTCTTAGTTTTATTGCATGCTTGAAAATAATTCGTATAAGACTGAATCAAATCTGCATCATTCCATGAAAGGATATTTCTACCTTTGATTTCAATTTCCCACCCTATAATCTTTCTTGAATCTAATTCAGTAACACCAGCCCTTTCCAAGTCTGCTCTGATGGTATTGTTAAGCACATATTTGTGAACGGCTTTCAAAACACTATTATCCGGATCAAAATCATACCACTTACTCAGTTCAGCAACATATGCACGGAATTTCTCTTTGTCGAAGAAATACCCGACATTATCAATAAGGGGAAATGGGGCAATGCCACTGGTCCTTCCTTGAGCACTTTCTGAAGAAGAAACTATTCCAGTCCTTTTTTCATCTTTACCCAATACATCTACTTTTTCTAATAAGCCACTTTCCTTTAACTGTATGACAATTTCGATGTCTTTCTTAACATGATACAGAGGTACCAGAGGATACTTGCCATCCTTGATAACACCGATCTCACTTTTCATCAGATCATAGGTTTTTGCGGCCTGTGCAAGCAATCCCATTACATAACCTCCTCGGATTCGTTAAGAATAGAAAAGTTTCTTCCCTCACTAAAACTCTTGAAGTTTTCACGTTTCACAGTTTTCTTGAACATACAGTCCTCGGGCTTTGTGTACTTTATGACCCCATTCACCATATTGGGATTCCAGAAGTTGATGGTCATATCCTTTTTTTCAGGACTCTCGTCAGGATAGATGATACCGTGATACATTAGACCAAAGGATAAGGTACCGGAGTGATCGTAAAAGCCTTCGCCACTGCCGAACACAGCAGGAGAAACATATGCCTGACATTCTCTTGTTCCCAGAAACACATCTCTGCGGCCTCCTTTACGAATCATTCTCTGTGCCATCTGGAAATGCTTATCTTCATTCCTGTCTCCTTCAAGCTCCGGCCTGTTCATGTTCCATTCAAAATGAGCTTTTACCTGATACGCAACATCCTTGAGATATGTGTAGTAAGAAAGATCAGGAGTATTCTTCGTATAGCTGAGTGTACGGATAGCCTTAGCCTCTGTCTTTATCTGATTAAGTACACGTACCTCATCGATAATCCAGATAATCGTAGGTTTCCAGTAGACAGATTCAAGAATTCCCTTCACGGCTTCATATGTAGGAATCTGATAACTGATCTTCTCTCCGCCCACTCTTGTTATCGGGTCAGAAAATAGAGCATAATCACCCCTTACTTCAAAAGTTACATCATTAGCGTATCGCACTCTTTCACCTCCCTGGTTGAAACTCCAATATTGTCATCATAGTATTCCTCCCGCAGACAGAAGACTCCTATGTCATCTATTTGTAATATAGCCCCACTTTTGTTCAAAGCATCAAAAGAAAAATTAAAAATTGATACAGAAAAATCCTTTGACTTTTTCAAAAGCTTTTCCTGTCTTATGTAATCATGCCGGATACTATCGGATTGCAGTTCCGCAATAATGTCTTTTGCCTCATCGTTATAAGGAACGATGACAGACTTCTGAATGTTATCAAAGACAGTAAAGAGTGAACCAGCAGTTTCGAAGCTTTGACAATAAAAGAAATCCTCACGCCCCTGTTTACGTACTCCATCCCTATCCATCTGTGCATTAAGAGATAAATATTCAAGCAGGCTAGGTTTGTTTCCTCCTTCCGGATTCGGATAATTCTGGGCATTGGTATCCATTTCAGAGAAAAGGATACGATAGTAATAGTCAATAGAGCTGTAGGATGCAAGATCGTTGTCAAAGTCATCCGGGCTAGCATCAAACTGACTGAGCAAATTGAATAACGCATCTTTGCTGAGTTGTATTTCTCTTAGCCCCCGAAGGGACTCATCCAGAACCTTCAGGATATAAACATCCTGAGGTACAATATCCGATCCGTTACGGTTACATCTCCCTGCACTCTGTACAACACTGTCTATCCCCGCAGCAAAACGGAACACACACGAAAAAGAGACATCTATACCCGCTTCAATCACCTGTGTTGATATGCAGATCAGTTTTTCATTACATTTCAAAGCTTCCGAAAGACTTTCAAGCATAGCACGGCGATGCTCGGGACACATCCCTGCAGAAAGATGAAATAATCTCACAGATGTCCTTTTCATCAGTTCACTGAATATGTATGAAGCTTCTTTCTTCGTATTGCAGACAACAAGAATGCTGTCTGAATCGACACTCTGTCTTAACAGGATATCAGGCACTTCCTCAAGAATGAGTTCCTCATTCCACTTCTTTATTTCCGTACGTTTGAAAATTGTTCTGGTTTCATTAAGAAGTGAAGCACTTATCATGGACTTGTCAGAAACATCCATTTTGTAATTCGTCTTTTCAAAGCTCGGAAGTGTTGCAGAGCAAAGGATTACTGTCGTACTGCAGTATTTAGAAAGGAAATTGACAGCAAGATTGAACATCGAATAAACCTTAACCGGCAAAGACTGGATCTCATCAAAAATGATAATGCTGTCAGCCAATGCATTGAATCTTCGCACTGATGACATTTTGCTGCTGAACATCGTCTGCAGCATCTGAACAAGAGTTGTGATGATAATCTTGCTTTCCCATGAATCCTGAAGCAGTTCCCTGTTATCCAATTCATCATCAAAAGCACACTCATCAGCAACATTTGAATAATGAAGAAGGACATTATCAGTTCCAACAGCATTCGTTATGACCTGAGCATTCTGTTCAATGATTGTCAGTAGTGGAGCAACATAAAATATCCGCTTCTTATTGTGCATTGCTGCATGGTTCAATGCGTATCTGAGACTTGAGAGAGTCTTTCCTCCCCCTGTCGGAAGATCCAGTCGGTAAATACCTCCTTTCTCTCCTGCGAAATCAAAACAGGCATCAGAAAACTTCATTCTTGCCTTCTGAATAGATGTTTCTGAAGAAAAAGAGGAAATCAATGAATTGAATCGTCTCAACTCCGTGGACCAGTCAATGTCACTGTTCATACGGGGATCTTCACCCATCATGAATGCTGCAGTATCCCGTCTATCGCCTTCCACGACAGCGGAAAGTACAAGTCTGGCCAACATCGAAAGATAATAATAGATGATTGTGTTACGCTGGTTTTTATCTTCTTTTTTCAGTTCGTCAGCAATGGATTTATAGAATGCCGTAACTTCATCTTTGCTCTTTCGGAACAATTCATCTATCTCTTCTTCTGGAACACACTCGGCCAGGAAGTTTCTGGTTGCTCTTTCATCATATTCGGGTTGCTTGTTCATTCTGTAGATGAAAGCATTGAAATCTTCAGCTTCCTTATAGATATCAAACAGACCATGATGTGAGCCTATAGCCAACGCTATTACCTCAGATGATACCTTGTCAAAGGCCCCGCTACCGCCATTATGATATCTTTTGAGAATATATGAGACTCCGGTAAAAGTATGAATAACCTTGGGACCGCAGTATTCTTCTTCTCCTGTTACAGCAGTAATGTATGAGAGAAACTCCTCACTGAACTTTCCCATATCATGCAGGAGCCCAGCCAGATATCCCGTGTTTGATAATCTGATCGGTCGTAACAAGGAGGAGGCCGTTGATGCAGTATTTCGGCAATGGTCACTGCACGACTGAACAGTACCGTCTTCTCTTATGTGAGCAATATACATAGCTTTCCCTCTCCTTACATCTACATAATTAGCCTACAAATCTAAAAAGATAAAATTTTTCTTTCACATTATATATATAGCTCGCTAAGTCCCCGTTTCTGTCAAAAAAATCGTCTTTTTCTCCCTGAAATTTTACAATTCGCTGTATCCAACACTCCCTGACAGGCTGAAAATGCAGAAGTTTATGACCAAACTCATTCTTCCCGTGAGGTTCTGACATACTGTACTCCGAGTTTCTCCACGAAATAATTCTGCAGCCTCTTATCGCAGCAGTAGATATACGTTCCCCTTATACCGCGTGTCAGAAGAACCAGATATGAGTTCAGGATATTCTTCTCGGTTCTACCGTCAACCGAACTTCTGGACATGCGGTCGTAGTAGTTTTCCTTTACTGGCTGAATTCCTTTTCCAGGAACGTATTCAATATCAGGAGCAAAGACGACACCAGCATAGTTCAGGTCAAATCCCTGAACCTTGTGGACACACCCGATATCACCGACGGAAGCAGGATTATTCACATAATCGACATCATCCTTGTCATTCCAGTAATATCCGATTCCATCCAATATGATATCTTTTTGTGTTCTTTGTTGATTCTGTTTCTGAGTACATTCAAATCCATACCCGGATAGAACACGGCAAAGCCCGTTGCATTCCCTGTCCCTTTTCTCTATATCCGTAAGCATGTCTTTGAATCTCTCGTAGATACGGAAGTCATAATTGTTATTCGAAAGGTTCGGCTTTATATAACCTTCGTTATTCCAGAGAAGTTTCCTCCAGTAATCTATGTATTCCTTACCTGCAAGCAGTCTTATCTGGTTACTGACTGTATACTCCGAAGTTCCGTTATTTCTGAGTTTATCGAACTCCTCGGGCATGATGTCCTTGTCTGAAATGGACTGCATCCGATCATAGAACAGAATAAGGACCAACTTTGCCTGTCTCGCAACCCAGTCGAGCTGTGTCGTTTTTTTGGGATCCTCAAAACCGAGCCTTTCACAGGATGCCTTGTATGCAGCGTGGTTTGGAACTTTGCCGTAAGACTGAAGTCTGTGAGCTTCATCCACTATGACGATGTCGTATCCACCTTCTTTCTTTGTCAAATCATTTGGACCGGTTACATCAACATGAAGTTTCTTCAAAGAAGGAGCATCTGCAAATACTTCTTTGATCGTCTGTCTGAATGAATCCTGAGGAATGACAAAAGCAATACGAAGGTCTTTCTTTCGGGAAAGTTCCTGATTGATTTTCAGTTTCTGCGCAAGGTCATAATCCAAACCTTCAAGACTTTCCAGTTTGGTTAGTTCTTCGGAAGTAAAGGAGCTGAAGTCCCGTTTTTCATAGAGAACATCTGCAATATGTTTGAGAAGAGAGACGGCAAGTACGGATTTACCCGTTCCGGCCCCGCCTTCAACGATGATCTCTTTCTTCTTCCTTTTCTCAAGGGAACCTGCAATATCGAGAAGGAGTCGGTCTCTGAGCTCATACTGTTCATCAGTCAGCTGCTTGAACGGTGAGTATTTGAAAAGATTCGAGTTCTCTATATCAACAAGTGTCTTCTTTACAAGATGTTCTGTTGCGAGTTTCTTCCATATCTCTTCAAAGATCTCTCTGTACACCATCCGCTGATAGTAGTTATGGAATTTCGACTGACCTCCGTTCAGGTTCTGAAGCCGGAACTTCCCGTCAACGTGCATATGCTCGATCAGCATGTTCTCTATATCAAGAACAGCAGACTTGTTGAACATATCGTTCAGGAGGATATAGGTACAGTTCATGCACTTTCTCTCGGGATTCGCAAGATGCTGTGTTATACGTGTATGAGCACTCGATGTCTCTCCTATGTATGCTACTTCCTTCTGTCCCTTACCGACGCCTGTAAGAATATAGACAACAGGCCAGTCGATTCCCTTCTGCATCAGAATGATAGCTCTTGCTCCGTCTTCGCTGAAGTCAAACTGTCTTATTTCGGTTTGGGGAATCATGTTAGTGCTCTCACTCATATCTGTTCCCCCATATTGAACCTCTTATGGAGTTCCTCGCCTTCTTCTTTCGCCTTTCTGAGCTTTTGCTTCAGGTACTCGGAGAGAGGCTTATCCTCACAGTAGACATAGCAGCCCTTCTGTCCCCGCGAGAGGAGTGTCTTGTAGGTGTTGCGGATTATTCTGTCGAGGAGTGCTTCCTTCGTCAGACCGGAGAGTGTGTTGTCTCCCTTTACGGAGCTGTCTGTCTTCGCCCTCTTTGTTCTGTCGGTTATTACCCTGCCGTTCTCGTATCGCATATCGAGACCGATGATTATGCCGACGTAGTCGAACTCCAGGCCCTGTGTGGAATGTATGCAGCCTACCTGTTCGAAAGACTCGGGGTCTGTTGCAAACTGGTCTGTCGTGAAGTTCCACTGTGCCCTGAAGCCGTCTTCAAGAACGATGTCCGTTTTCGTCTTATCATTCTTGCTGTTCCAGGGATAGCAGTAGCCTGCTATCATTCTCGACTTGTTGTTCGTGTTCTTCGTCCGGAGCTTTTCTCTCATCTCTCGGGGGGAATCAAATATCTCGATATCATAATCTGTGACATCGAAGCTCTGGTTTGCCGTAGCACGGATTCCGAGTACGTCATCAAGGAATGCAAGATAGCCGTCGCTGCCGTTGCATCTGAACTGAGAAGTAAGCTCGATTATCGGCTCATGAACTTTTGAACCGAGTGCTTCGGCCTGCCTTCTTATCTCGCTGATTCTTCCTATATCCTTAACGGTGACTATCTGGTCCTCATCGATGAAAAATACACTGATTCTGGAAGCATTGATGATTTCCTTTATCTGGTTCTCTCCCTGGTTACCATAGCGGCCTGACTTGAGATTGAGACGGTGTGCCTCGTCAACAAGTATGCAGTCATAGGTATCCTTTCCTGTGTTTATGAAACTTCCCGATCCCTTGAAGAGTCCCCTGAGATATGCAAGAGAGAAGCCCTTCCCCTTCAGAAGTGTCTCTCTAAACGTATATCTCGGAGCACTGTTCTTCGATACATAGACTGCCGAATAGCCGTTGTTGATGATTTTCGCAAGAAGGTTGACGGCAATAACGGACTTGCCGGTTCCAGGACCGCCCTTCACGATTATCGTATGCTTGTTATTATCGTTCATTGATTTCTCGACACGTGCAAGCACGGTTGCGTAGGCAACCTGCTGCTCGTCAACCATCTCGAATTCGCTGTTGCCGAGAAGGATGGAACCGACTTCAGTCTGGAGTGATTTCGAGGGCTTGAGCTTTCCGTGTTCTATGATATCGAAAAGGTTTTTGCTCGATCTGTGTCTGACATACCGGGCAATGTACCTGCCGAGCTTTGTCCCGTCGTGAGAGAGGAATACGGGAGCGACATTCAAAACCTCTGCATAGCGGTCAGAGCAGAGCTTTCCCCTCTCCTCCTCCCTGTAGTTATGAAGGTATGCACAGGGCTTCAGGGTAATGGAGTTTTCCCTTACATCTTCATTGAAGTTCTCGATGAGCTTTGCATACGAATATGCCTGCTGTGACGGATGTGCGACATCCCTCAGGGCCCCGCCTGTGAATGCCTTTACGACATTCTCCCTCTGTGTCGGCTGACATGACTCCCACTGCTTGAGCTCTATTATGATTACACTGTCATTACAGCTGTCGTCAGAGCCGGCTATCATGAAGTCGACTCTCTTGGAGGTAAGCGGAATCTGGTACTCGAGGGCAACTCTGACATCGTCATCGATATCCCTGTCGGCTATTATCGCAGCCATTCTCGGGAGGGAGTTCTTCCAGGAGTTGTACTCGGGAAGGCTTTCCCTCGTCACTCCAAGGGACAGGAAAAGCTCATCCAGCCTGTCCTGGATTGTATTGTTGCTGATTTCTTCCTGGAACTGAACCTTTGTCCCTTCGTAGACTATCATCCGTCCTCACCTCCCTCGGATTCTTCGATTATACATCCGATGGATGCGGGACTGTGGAATTTTTGTTCCGTTTCTTACATATTTTCAGGGACGGTATCAGAAGTGGAAGTCAAAGGCATCCACCATGTAGAAAGTGAACGTTCTGTCCTCCTCAGGGAGTTTCTCTTCCTTCAGGGAATCGTGAGAATAGAAATCGAGAAGAACATCGAGAAGCGTGTACCCCGGATAGAGGGAACCGTCCTCAGCGATGATTACCACCGGAGACACAAAGAGATTCCTTGTCTCCATCCACTTCTTGTATTCACAGAAAGTGGCGAAGGTATCATCCTTCCTTTCGGGGAACCCGGGATTCGAGAAGAGAGAATCCGCCACGCTCCTGAGAGTGAATGTCAGCCTGTTACCGTCGACTGTGGCATACTTTCTTGCTTCTTTGAGAAATGTGCCGATTGCTTTCGTCTTCTCTTCTGGAGTATCGAAATCGGAAATGTAGTCAAAATCAGTGAAGAAGAATTCCTCAGAGTTGAAGAGACAGTCCCTTATTGTGTCTTTCCTGTCCTCTACCGTTTCCTTTTCGCTGAGTATTATAATACTGCCGTGCATCTTTTTCCTCTCCCCTCGAATATGATTCTATTTCCAGTCGGGACCCGTGTCCCCATCACTATCATATGTGATATGAATCGTCCTGCGAGCAGAGAGAAGTTCATCGACTATCGCCTTTTTCAGTGTACCGCTCAGTGCATCATACACCACGTCCTCAATTCTCTTCGCTCTTTCCCCATTTCTTCGTGAGATGCTTATGGTGTATTCGTCAGATATTAGCCTGTCATCTTCGACTGCTGCAGATACGATGCGCATGAAGTGTATCTTTGCATCCGTCTTTGTTGAGTGAACGCCGAGTGTATAGTCATTCCAGGGAGTGTTGAGGAGTATCTCATACATTCCCGGACCGTTGTAGTAGAGGATTACATAGACAGAACCAGATAGGCAGTATTCTGCAAGTGGCCTGTAGAGACTGCCGATTCCTTCTCCCTCATCAGGGCCTATTCCGTTTTCCTCCGTTCCCCAGATAATCGTCATCAGAGCCGCCTCCTGAAATCGGATCTAGATCGAAAGAGGTGAACATGTCAACAGTTTGCCCCGAATCTCACATTTTATTCTGTGGTGATGAATTAAGAGGGTACAGCTTCAGGTTTATTGAGACCTTCCCGTGTCTTACTGTTCTTCGGTTATACCGTAACTTATGACAAAGGCCGTTTCTTCCTGCCCGTATCCTGATACGAGGACGGAGACTACTTCATCCTCCCAGAATATCTGGAAGTTATCGGCAGTGACGACTTTGCCCTCATTCTGTACGGCAATGGCCTGCTCTGCTGTCTTTTCCCCGTTCTCGTAGAGATCTGCCCTGCAGTTTGTTTCGCCGTAGGGTTTTACGGGTTTTCCTATCATGACTATTCTGAGAGTCCTGCCGTCTTCTGTTGCAGTAAGGACTGTCTTTTCCTTGTTATCTGCCTCGGATCTGAACACTGCAAAGATTACAGCTGCAGCTACCAGTACTATGATTACTGCCGTAAGTATTTTTTTCTTTCTGTCTTCCATTTATGAGTTCCCCTTGTTTACCCAGTGGTGATTATAACCTATCTCAGGATATTGTCCAATGCCGCAGTTCAGAGTCATGCAAGTCTCTGCTGTAAATATATGACACATGATTTTTCTGTTCTTCATCAGGCCCTGCCTTGAAACCGGAAAAATGCCGGTACGTCATTATATCTCCGGTATCTCTCGGCTATGGAAGACCTCTGCCTGCCGTCAACTCCGGCATATCACGCACTCCCGGCGTCGTCTGCTGTCATTCTTCCGTGATTATACGCGATATTTCAAAGCTCGATTAATTTCATAGTTACGGCACAAAGATGTTGCAAAAAAAACAAATCCCGTTAGTCTGTTGGAAAGAAAACAACCCCTGCGGGTGGGAGGAAAAAATGAAGAAGACTGTTACTCTGTTTATGTTGTTATTGCTTGCTGCACTTCTTGTTGTCTCATGCGACAACAAGACGGAAGTTCCTGCGGCCAAAATTGATGAGATCCTTGATTTCAAGGACTATGCTGGTATGGGCTGGCAGGTAAGCTTAAAGGATGATGTGAGGTCCACAATAACAAGTGTTGACATTCCGGCGTCATATGAAGGAAAGGATGTTCTTACCGTTGGCGGTTTTGAAAACGCCGTAAATCTTGAATCTGTCACTTTCCCTGACACAGTATATTATATTGAAGAATTCAAGGGTTGCACGAAGCTCAAGAGTGTAGAGATTCCGAAGAGTGTCGTAGTACTCAGCGGTTGCACTTTTGAGGATTGCACAAGCCTTGAAAGCGTCACATTCGAGAGCGGTTCAAAACTGCAGTATATAGACAGACCAAATTGCTTTGCGAAAACGAATATATCCTCAATCACCCTTCCTGAAGGACTTGAGGGCATAGGCATGGGTACTTTCTACAACTGCAAGAACCTGAAGACCATTTATATTCCCAACAGCATGTATGAGATAGGTTCTGATATCTGCAAGGGGATAAACGAAAATGCCGTTATCACAATCGACAGAGTAGAGAACTCCATCTACACCGGTTCCTATCATTCATGGGGTACTCCTGCAACTGTTAAACTTAACTGGACAGGTAAGAAGACAACATATACTGTCACTTATGATCCAAATGGAGCAGATGAAGGGGAAGAGTTCCCAACAGAGGTTAAGGAATACGGTACAAAAATTACTGTAAGCGACTGTCCGTCTGGGTGGAAGAAAGACGGTTACACATTCAAGGGATGGAATACTGATTCCAGAGGTGTCGAAAGAAGTTTTTCTGCCGGAGATACATACACTGGCCCGACAGTTACATTCTATGCAATGTGGGAGAAGAACAACTAATTTGCTCTCCGCGCATTTATCTCAACAAGGTTCAAACCGGGGCATTCCTGAAACAGGGGATGCCTCTTTTTTCGGGTGAAGTCAGTTCTGAGTCCTGCAAGAATCAGGTTCAGTCATCTGCCGCAGTGATTTTCTGATGTCACCTGATATCTCCCTTAACGCCGAGAACACAAAGGGCTCCGATGAACATTCGTCTGATATCGTCCCCTCTGACGCCGTCTATATCGTGTGTGGCAAGAAGATAGTCACAGTATTCCAGGTTGCGGTGGAAGAATGACTCAGCAAGCATTGTCTTCTGGGACACTGTTATCATATCACTGTATTCCGTGAGAAGAACAAGGAGCGGATAGAGGTCCTCCACTCTGCCGCTACAGAGATAAGCGCTTATGATGAAGCTGACATATTCCGTTGAGCCGGCATTATTCGCTACTTCGGCTTCGATCTTCGTTCTGTCGATTGCGGCTTTCGTCCGCGGAGTCCTTATCCCCTTTTCTTCGAGGTACCTGAGCCAGTGGAGCATCCAGTCCCTCTCCATCGCTTTTGATATTCTCTCCCACTCACCCTCTGTCTTTACTTCTTTCAGTCTGTATACCATATCAAAGAGAGGTCGGGAGAGAGTAAGGTCCCCGTCAAGCCAGTTCTCCCTCATTCCCTGAAGATATGTGTACTTTCCGCTCTCGAGTAGATCCGCCGTCGAACGGAGGTGATTGGCTACCGGATAATTCTTACCGAGAGAAGGAACGAAGACATCTGTCTCTATCCCCTCTTCCCCGAGCGGGGAATCTTCACTTTCCCTTATATCCGGATAATCCCAGTCAACGGAAGATGTGTGACACTCTCCCGTTGTTCCGAGTGAACAGGGAATAGTGAGTGCATTGAGTCCCGTCAGGTAAAGCATATTCCCTCTCTTCAGAGTCCGTATACGTAGGAGTTTATCTCCTGCTCCGAACCTGTTACTCTCAGGCGCACCGAGTTGTCCTTCCATTCGACTGTGAAGTTATCTTCCGTGACTGGGGCGCCGTCATTCTTCACCGAGAAGTCTTCCTTTACCGTATCCTTCCCTTTTGTCTTCAGGACAAGACGGCAGGACGTACTGCCGTAGGGGAAGTCGGGCTCCCCTACCATGTAGAGCGTCATCGTGCTGTTGCCGCTTACGGATGTGAAGACCTTCGTTTTCCTGTAGTCCCTTACATATATGATTGATCCTACCGTTATCGCTGCGGCGATGAGAACGGCAAGTATTACGATGAGTACTCTCTTCAGTGTTTTCTTCTTCATGAATGTGTCCTTACTGAAATGGAAAGTAGTGACACCGGGTTCTCCCGTCAAGCACTCTCCGAGAGACAAAGTGCTTTCTGTACAGATTGAGACCGGAGATTTCCTCTCTTTCTTTTAATGACGGCTGTTTTCTTCCGCTTCAATCTCTTCAAGAACAGTTCTTATACACTTGTACCTCTCGAAGAGAGAATCCTTGTTTACGGTGTTTTTTCCTGTTCTTCTCTCAATCTCCGCGTCATACTCCTTGACGGCTACGGTTATGGGCCTCAGGGGGTCCTTCACGTTCTTCTGAAGTTCCTTCTGTGCGTCATCTCTGATCTTCAGGACGGAGAGCATTGTCCAGAAGGGATACCTGTCGGCTCTGAGCCACTCGTAACCTGTTCTGTAGGGCTTGGATGTGAAGCTCTGTGTGAGTTTCTTTATGTACGGCTCCATATCACCGGAGTAGACGACACCGCCGTCTATCTCGGATGTGAATATCTGGAGTCTGTTGAGGAGGTCAACGTCACTTTCGCTGATGACTGTCGTCTCATCGTCCCCTTCCCTGAATTCATATATCCCGCTGTCATAGAGGCAGACACTCTTATCGGGGGAGATGGGAAGTATCATCACGGTTCCCTTGAGGACGGTGGGTCTGTCCTCGTTGCTGTACTTGACGAACTTCTTCTCGAAGTACGGATTGATTACATTAATCGGTGTCGCACCGACAATGAAACTCTTCCCTTCCGGGGCATGGAGAATCCTGCACTTGAGATCTATTATGGGAAGAGAGAAAAGAGGACCGAAATCCGCCGCAGTCTTGAAGTTATCGATAACGGTGTTGAGTGTCGGCTCGATTACCGTATAGTAATCAAGTCCCTTGTACTCGTTCATCAGCTTCAGCACCTTCTCCCCCATGTATCTTGCGTACCCTGTCTTGAATGAAGAGAGTGCCCTCAGATACTCGAAGAAGAACGGTTCTCGCTCATCTGTATCGACCATATCGAGAGCGGTCTTCTCCCCGCTTCTGAGAGAAGTGATGATTTTATGGAAACATTCCTCTTCATTATGTATGAATACTGCAAGATTTTCGGGGAATGAAGAAATTTCGAGATAATAGAGACTGTCCACATCGACACTTCTTCCCTCTTCTCCCTTCACGCTGTTGCACCACATGACACTCTTTCCGTCATCCGACCATCCCCGGATTATATCCCTGTTGACGTAATAGCCCCTGTACTTATCTGCCATAACACATCGTCTCATCTCATGACAGCATATATGATATCCTCAATCTCTTCCACCCTCTCTGCTTTTTGCGGCCGCTCTTCTTCCTTTCCTGTCACTTCTTGATCTTCTTCCGTGATATCATCAGAAAAGAAAGGAGCCGATGGCAATAGAATTCTACGAAGCAGTCAATACACGGAGGACGCTTAAGAAGGATGTCGACTTTGCCCTTACCAGGAGAATACTTGAGGCAGATAATTCTGCTCCGACCTGGAACCATAACAGGACATGAAGCTATATAATCCCCGGAATAACTGACGTGAAGGCGATTATAAGAAAAGTGAGAAACGACGCTGACTATATATGACTTGAGAACCTGAATCTGAGAGGCGACTACAAGGGGGCTGTTCTTGATTACATAAAAAACAAGTATCCGTCCCTGACACCGCTTTATGACAAAATCTATGTGAAGGGTAACAGCTCCTACTGGAAAAAAAAGACAGGAGGATAAGTGAATTCAGAGAGGAGGAAGGCCTCAGATATCTCTATAACAACGACATCGTCATGCCGTCTTCCTCCTCTCCTCTTGTCATCAACTTCTTCTATCACGAAAAAATCAGGAAAAGCTGAAAACAGTTGGCAACAAGAGCGATACTGCAGAGGCATAAAATCATTCTCCGGCCTTCCGTCTTTTCGGCTCTTATGCCATCAAAAATGAAGATACTTGATAAAAACAAAGAAGAAACATTTCGGATTTTTCTGTCCTCTTTTTTCTCCTTCATCCCTTTCATTCAACTGTACGAGCTCTACCTTTACATTTCATATGAGGTGAACATCATTTGCCGAAAGCGTCCGATTCATTACCTCGTGATGAGAAAAAGCTTGCAGATATTTATTTTCCATTATATAGTTTTGTTAGATTTCCATCAAAAAGGAGGAATCAGATAATGAAGAAAATCAGATTATTCGCCATTCTGGCACTTATTGCAGTTCTGGCCATATCGTGTTCACCGGAAAGCAAAACCGCTGAATTGAAAAATGGTGATATCGTAACGCTCGGCAAAATCCCGGCTTCCGACACAAAACACGGAGGAGAAGACATTACATGGAAGGTTCTCAAAGTTGAAGGCAGCAGGGCGCTTATCATCTCCGAGAAGATTCTTACAGAGAAAGCACACAGCACAACAAGTTCCAGCGGCTCGGCCTGGTCCAATTCGGAAATAAATAAATGGCTCAATGGAGATTTCCTCACCGCATACGCCCTTGATAAAATCAATATGGCAGCTGTGGAACACAGTGAGGACGGAAAGGACAATAAGTCCTCGGTATCCGACGAAAAGGTATTCCTTCTTTCATGTTATGAGGCCGGCAATTACTTTAGGAATTATGACCTCAGAAAGTGCGAGAATCTGGATGGAGCAACAAAAGACTGGCTGATGCGTGATAAAAACTCAGGGAAGTTCTATTATGTTGATGCAAATGGACATGATGCCCAAACCTGTAGCGAAACAGACGCAAAGGGCATACGCCCCGCTTTCTGGTATGTATTCAAATAGCTAAGCGGAAAGTCCCTCACTTTCTGGCAGGGAGCGCTTTTACTGTTATTGTAGAGAAAAGATCTGTCCCATTGAGACAGGTCTTTTTTCTGCCGGATTATCAGTCGACATTTGCCTTACCTGACTTTATCCAGCCGATGATGGAGCCGACGCCTGTGATGACGCTCGCGTTGATGACGAGTGTCGGAACACTCTTTATTCCGTACTTCTCGCTGAGAGCCGCCTGATCCTCTTCCTCGGCGAGCGGGTACCTGATATTTACAGCAGCAAACGGTCTCTTTGCGTTCTTGACAGTTGGGACAGGTCTTTGTTGTGAAGAGCAAGATATCCGGCTGCTGTTTTCCCGAACTTGTTCCAATCACAATTCCTGAATTTTCACCATTCGATTCACTTGTTCCATTCGCAATTTCATAATTTGGTTTCTGGAAATTTCACTTGTTCCATTCACAATTTCATTATTCCCATCAGGATTTCGTAAAAACATGAGACCTGTCCCTCTGTGGAACAGGTCCCGATTATGCTGTGTACTCAATCAGCCGACATTTGCCTTACTCGACTTTATCCAGCCGATGATGGGTCCGACGCCTGTGATGACGTTTCCGTTGACGACGAGTGTCGGAACGCTCTTTATTCCGTACTTCTCGCTGAGAGCCGCCTGGTCCTCTGCGTCGACGAGCGTGTACTCGATATTGGCCGCCTGAAGCTGTCTCTTTGCATTCGGGCAGTTGGGACATGTCTTGGTCGTGAAGAGGAGGATTTCATCCTTCTTCTCCGTTTCTGCAGCCTGGGCTGCATTCTGCTTTCTCGGATGTCTCAGTTTCGATGATGCGATATCATACTCGCGTCTCTCCTTGAACTCCTCGCTCTTACCTACGTTCCAGTTCTGGACAGGGCGGTAATATCCTGTGATTCTGGAATAGATTTCGGTCCTTCTTCCGCAGACAGGGCACTTGTAGACTTCGCCCGAGAGGTATCCGTGTTCCTGGCAGATGGAGTATGTCGGAGAGAGCGTATAGTACGGAAGCTCGTAGTTCTCCGCTATCTTCCTCACGAGCGTTGCTGCTGCCTTCCAGTCGGGCATCTTCTCTCCGAGGAATGTATGGAATACGGTTCCGGATGTGTAGAGTGTCTGAAGCTTGTCCTGGATGTCGAGGGCCTCGAATACGTCGTCCGTATAGGAGACGGGAAGATGAGAGGAGTTCGTGTAGTACGGACTCTTGTCATCTGCCGACGCCGTTATGATATCGGGGAACTGCTCCACGTCGTGCTTTGCAAAGCGGTAGGATGTGCTCTCTGCAGGGGTAGCCTCGAGGTTGTAGAGGTCACCGTACTGCTCCTGGTAGTCCGAGAGTCTCTCCCTCATGTGATTGAGACACTCTATTGCGAACTCCTGTCCTCTCGGATCAGCGATGTTGCACCTGAGCCAGGAAGCGTTGAGGCATGCTTCGTTCATGCCGACGAGGCCTATTGTCGAGAAGTGGTTCTCGAATGAACCGAGGTATCTCTTCGTATATGGGTAGAGGCCCTCTTCGAGGAACTTCGTGATGACTGTTCTCTTGACCTTGAGAGAGCGTGCTGCCGTATCCATGAGGTGATCAAGCTTCTTGTAGAAGTCTTCCTTGTCCTTCGATGTGTATGCCAGGCGGGGCATATTGAGTGTGACGACGCCGATGGAGCCTGTCGATTCGCCGGAGCCGAAGAAACCGCCGGTCTTCTTTCTCAGCTCCCTCAGGTCCAGCCTGAGGCGGCAGCACATGCTTCTGACGTCGCTGGGCTCCATGTCGGAATTGATGTAGTTCGAGAAGTACGGTGTTCCGTACTTTGCAGTCATCGTGAAGAGGAGCTTGTTGTTCTCTGTCTCCGACCAGTCAAAATCCTTTGTGATGGAATATGTCGGAATCGGGTACTGGAAGCCCCTTCCCTCGCTGTCGCCTTCGATCATGACTTCGATGAATGCGCGGTTGATGAGGTCGATTTCCTTCTGGCAGTCGCCGTATGTGAAGTCCATCTCCTTTCCGCCGACGATAGCAGGCATGTTCTTCATATCCTGCGGACATACCCAGTCAAGGGTTATGTTACTGAACGGTGCCTGGGTTCCCCAGCGTGAGGGGGTATTGACGCCGTAGACAAAACTCTCGATGCACTTCTTCGTTGCATCGAAGGAGAGGTTGTCTGCCTTCACGAAAGGAGCAAGATATGTGTCGAATGACGAGAATGCCTGCGCACCGGCCCATTCGTTCTGGAGAATACCGAGGAAGTTGACCATCTGGTTGCAGAGCGTTGCCAGGTGCTTTGCGGGCTTGGAGGAAATCTTTCCGGAGAGTCCCCCCAGTCCTTCCTGGATGAGCTGCTTGATTGACCAGCCTGCACAGTAGCCTGTGAGCATGCTCAGGTCATGGAGGTGGAAATCACAGTTACGGTGGCATGATGCGATTTCATCATCGTAGATTTCACTCAGCCAGTAGTTGGCAGTGATGGCACCGCTGTTGGAGAGGATGAGGCCGCCGACGGAATACGTCACGGTGCTGTTTTCCTTGACTCTCCAGTCATTGAGCTTGAGATAGTTGTCGACAACACTCTTGTAGTCGAGTGTCGCGCTCTTCATGTTCCTGATTCTCTCCCTCTGCCTGCGGTAGAGGATGTAGGACTTCGCCACGTCCTCGTAGCCGGCCTGAGAGAGAACTCTCTCGACACTGTCCTGTATATCTTCAACGCTTACCTTGCCGTCCTTCACCTTGTTCTGAAAGTCCGATGTGACCTTGAGTGCGATGAAGTCGACGACGTTCTCGTCATACTGCTTCTGTATGGACTCGAAAGCCTTCTCTATTGCAAGCGAAATCTTCTTTATATCGAATGCGACGTCCTTACCGTCGCGCTTAACGACATGATACATTTTTCATTCTCCTTCGGTAAGGGAAAAGTTATCATAGGTTTTTTCTCTTTGCAAGTGTTTCGGTACTGTATAAAGCGGTAGTGGAAATACAACAACGCTACATATAGCGTATTCACCTGTCGCGGATTGATACGTTTTCTATATAATTCTTCAGTATTTCCTTGTAGTTTTCCATTCTCTCGAGAGAGGGGGTCGTGAATCCCCCGGAAATGGTATCTTCCGACGGGACAAAGGATTGCAGGAAGTACCTTCTGGCACCCTTTATTTTTTCACCGATTTTTTCAAAATTCGATGCGTTGTGTAGTTCCTCGACGACAGTCGTCCTGAACTCGTAGTCGACCTCTCCGGAAAGAAGAAAATCGATGCTTTCTTCGATTCTCTCCGTGTCGGTCTTCACTCCCGAGAGCACACTGTATTCATCAAGGCTCGTCTTTATGTCCATCGCGACATAGTCGACAAAGCCGCTTCTGACTGCATCCTCGAGCACCTTGGGCATATAGCCGTTGGTGTCGAGCTTCACGGAGTATCCTATCTCCTTAATCCGACCCAGGAACGGTATGAGATCACTGTTGATGGTGGGTTCCCCTCCCGTGACGACAACGCCTTCGAGCATTCTCTTCCTCTTTTCGAGAAACGAGAATATTTCATCATCGGGAATTACCGGTTCATTCTCGGGAGAGAGCACCAGAGATCCGTTCTGGCAGAAGGGGCAGCGGAAATTGCATGCACCCGAGAAGAGGATGCACGCACATTTTCCGGGATAATCGACAAGCGTGAGTTTCTGCAGTCCGTGTATTATCATTGTCTTACTTCTTCTTCCTGTTCTTTCTCTCGGCGTCGCGCTCCTGGGAGAGTCGGAAGAAATCCGCCATTGTTCCGCCGTCGGAATGACCCGAGGAGGAATACGAATAAGACGAAGAGGAGCTTCTTGCGCCCTTCTCCCTCTCGTCGCGGCGGTACTTCTTCTTGCTTTCCCTGACGACTTCAACCTTTGTTTCGTAGACCGCAGGAGTCACTACCTTCACGGGGCTCTTCTTTATGACGACCTTCACCTTGCCGCCGTCACTCGTCACAGTCTTCCTGCTTGACGAAGACGACGGAGCCGTAATCTTCGTTCTGACAACTCTCTCTTCATAGAGACAGGAGAGCGTCTGGCAGATATAGTGAACAGAGCCGTCGCTGTCCTCGGCCTTCATCATGTCACGTCCGCAGTAGGGACACTTCTTCGTGTCAGTGAACTTCGGTTCGAAGACGAGCGAGGATTTCTCGACTGACGAGACAAGGTCGGAGGCCATCTTCTTTATATCCTTGATAAAGAGTGCCGGGTCCTCTTTTCCCCTGCTTATTCTCTCGAGTCTTCCTTCCCAGACTCCGGTGAGCTCCGGAGAACGGAGTGTCTCCGGGGCAAGACGCACGACTTCCCTTCCCTTTGCTGTCGGAATGAAGTATTTGCCGCTTCGTTCGACATATCTGTTCTGGACAAGCTTTTCGATTATGTCTGCTCTTGTCGCCGGTGTTCCCAGTCCAGACGTGAGATTTGCCTTGAGAGCACTGTCTTCGACAAAGCGTCCGGCATGCTCCATGGCAGAGAGGAGCGTTGCATCCGTATACCTCTCGGGAGGTGTCGTGCTGCTCTTCTTGACCTTTATCGAAATTATCGGGAGTTCGTCTCCTTCCTTGAGAGTCTTTATGAGAGTCGTGTCGTCATCGCTCTCCACAGAAAGAATCGAAGACCTGAAGTTGACGCTCTGGCTCACGCTTCTGAAGCCCTTTCTTATGGGGGTCGTGAAACGCGCGAGGAATGTTCTTCCCTCAACGTCCATCTTCACTGTAGTTGTCTCGTATGTGTAGTCTTCCCCTATGACTTCAAGGAACCTGAGGGCAATGAGTCGCCAGAGTTTCTTCTCGTTTTCACTCAGATCCTCCGTCTTCACCTTCTGCTCGGTGGGAAGAAGAGCGTGATGGTCACTCACGAGTGCGGCATTGACGAATCTGGGGTTATCCTCCCTGTAGCCGTTTTTGAGATATTCTTCGGCGACATACGAGAACTCTGTGGAAAGCAGTGCCCTGATTCTCTCCCTCAGTGTGGGGATGATATCTGGAGTGATGCATCTGCTGTCGGTTCTGGGGTACGTCACAATCTTATGAACTTCATAGAGCCTCTGGAGCGTATCGAGTGTCTCCTTGGCGGAGAAGCCGTAGGCGATGTTCGCATCCTTCTGCAGCTCCGTGAGAT
Source organism: Sphaerochaetaceae bacterium (assembly GCA_963626615.1). Taxonomy (GTDB): domain Bacteria; phylum Spirochaetota; class Spirochaetia; order Sphaerochaetales; family Sphaerochaetaceae; genus Ornithospirochaeta. The sequence continues at coordinate 4,932 of CAVFYD010000025.1, read as the reverse complement.
CGTACGCTAGCGGAACCTCCTCGCTCTTCTCCTCTTTCGTTATTGATACGACCTTTCCCTTCTTACCCTTCCAGGTCTCCATGTCGGAGGCGAGATGTTCGTCCTGGAAGCGGACGCTGTTCTCTTGAGGGTAGTAGGATGCACTGAAGAGTCCGAAGGATGCACGTGCAGAATAATAGAACGAGCCGAGGAACTTCTCTATCTCATCCTCTCTCTGTGTCATCAGGGCAAGGGTGGGAGTCTGCACTCTTCCTGCACTGAGCTTCGCGTCATAATGGCACGTGAGCGCTCTCGTGACGTTCATCCCCACATACCAGTCGGCCTGGGCCCTGCACTCCGCCGCATGGTAGAGGTTATCATAATCCTCACTTGGGCGGAGGGACTCGAAGCCTTCCTTTATGGCCTTCTCCGTCTGGGATGAGATCCATAATCTTTCGCACTTTCCCTCATAGTGGGCCATCTTGAGTATCCACCTCGCGACAAGCTCGCCTTCCCTTCCGGCATCGGTTGCTATGACGACGGAGGAGATGTCGCTTCTGCCGAGAAGCTTCTCGATGACAGCATACTGCTCCCTGGTCTCCTCAATGACCTCCTCATCGAGAGTCTCCGGAAGCATCGGAAGGTCCCTCAGGCTCCAGCGCCTGTAGCTTTCGCTGTAGTGCTGGGGCTCTGCCAGCTCCACGAGATGTCCCAGTGCCCAGGTCACTACCCAGTCACTTCCTTCACTGTATCCAGTGCACTTCACTGTGCATCCTATATTCTTTGCTATTTCTCTGCCGACTGACGGCTTTTCAGCTATTACTAGTTTTTTCATACAGGCGGTATTCTACACAAAGAGGGGTCAAAAGAAAAGGCAAATGCGTTGACCGAGAGCCGAACACGGCTTATACTCTCTATATTCTTTTTCAAGGAGAAGACTATGGCTTACAAGATTACTGATTCATGTGTCGCTTGCGGAACATGCGCTGGCGAATGCCCGGTTTCTGCCATCTCAGAAGGCGATCCGACTTACACAATCGATGAAAGTGCATGCCTCAGCTGCGGCACATGCGCATCTGTCTGTCCGCAGGGCGCAATCGTCGAGGACTGAGTTTTTCAACTTAATCAATACTGCCCGGAAAACGGGCAGTATTTTTGTCCCTTTATGTGCTACAATACCAACGTATGGCATACGACGAACTGACCCAGATACTATCGGTATCTCAATGCAATTCACTCATAAAGAGCGCTCTCGACGAGATGTTTCCCCAGATTACGGTCCGGGGAGAGATAGGAGGAAAGGTCTTTGCTCCAAACCGCTCGGGGCACTACTACTTCACTCTCAATGACAGTGAATCGTCTCTGCCCTCGGCCGTTTTCCGTTCCTGCACCAGAGGACTCGAGAAGTTCTCCCTCGGAGACATGGTCGTAGCATCGGGGCGTATCTCGATATATGAGAAATCGGGAACCCTCACCTTCATAATAACAAAGATGGTCAGGGAGGGAGACGGAGAACTGCAGGCTCTCATCGAGAAGAGAAAGCTCTACTACCAGAACCTCGGGTGGTTCGACCCGCAGACAAAGCCCCAGATTCCATCCACCATAAAGAAAGTCGGCGTCGTCACGAGTGCAACAGGTGCCGTCATCCACGACATCCTGGACGTCACGAAACGCTGTGCGCCGTCGCTCGACATAATCCTCTTTCCATGTGCAGTTCAGGGTAACGGCGCCGAAGAGACAATAGCCTCCAGGATCCGGCAGGCGAACAATTTCTCTGCATGCGATGTTCTCATCGTCGCCCGCGGCGGCGGAAGCAAGGAAGACCTCATGCCATACAACGAGGACGCAGTCATCGTTGCAATACATGAGTCCAGGATTCCCGTCATATCTGCCGTGGGACACGAGAGCGACTGGTCACTTTCCGACTACGTCGCAACTCTCCGTGCCGGCACACCCTCGATTGCCGCAGAACTTGTCACGAAGGATATTCTCAACAAGCGTAACTCGTTTTCTTCCATAAGAAACACGATGAATCTCGTTATGGAGACGAGGCTTGCCAAGGCAAGAAGCCTCGTTCCCGATACGAGGGTGATGGAATCACTGATGAAGGCAAAGCTCGAGAGGGCAAGAAGTCTTGTCCCGTCAGGAACGGAAATGACAACGGTTCTCACATCCCGCTTCCAGTCTGCCGAGATGCGCTTCTCCTTCGGCGAAGACGCTCTTCAAAGCGCAATGGAGGCAAGGATAAACGACGAGAAGAAGAAACTCGAGCTCCTGAAGTCGTCACTCGAACTCACACTGCCCCATATCGTGGAGAACGGGCGAAGAGTCGTCAGCGACTACAGAAAAACGGCATCCCTTCTTCTTCAGTCTTCCGTCACCTACTACAGCGAGAAGGTGAAGAGCACGAAGAAGGAGATGGAGGCACTCAATCCCCTCTCCGTACTCGAGCGCGGCTTTGCACTCATCACAGACGGAAGCGGCAGAGTTATAACTAAGGCATCATCCATGAAAAAGGATGAGAACATAAACATAAGAATGAAGGACGGCACAGTGAAGGCTGCCGTCAAGGAGAGTGTATGAGCTTTGAAGAAGACCTCAGAAGAATGGAAGAAATCACCGGGCTTTTGAAGAATCCCGAAACGGGACTCGAGAGAAGCGTCGAGCTTTACGAAGAAGGCAACGCCCTGGCTCAGAAGCTCAGCAAGACCCTCGACAAGATCCAGCGCAAGATCGAGAAGGTAACAACAACAGACGAGAACGAACTCGAAACAGTCCCCATCAACGACAAGGGAGAGGAAGAGGACGTCATCCCGTTCTGAGGTTGTCACTCTCTCCGAAAATGTTGTAAAATAAACATAATAGGAGATAAAAACAATGCGTAAAATATTTATTGCATTATTACTCGTAATCGCCATGGTCATGGTTTCATGCAAGCCGGCGGAAGCAGAAGTCAAGGAACCTACAGCTGATGACTTCTTCACATCATTTTATGCCGCAGATGCTTGTGGGGATCTTACATCTAACCTGTTTAAAAGCAAGGGAGAAGACGGCAACATTGACACATCAATAGTTTCGACATATTCCATGTCTAGCGTCCTCGAAGACAGTGCAACTCTAACCAGATATCATGTGACAGAAGTTACAGAAGTAACCGGTACCGTCAAAAGTGAATATGAAGCAGAAAACGTTGTCATCAGATTCAAATACTGTGTTGAAACAAAAGAAAACAAAAGCTCTGAATATAAGTGTAATCACAATGAGGAAAACACGAAGTCAGGTGTCATTGCTTTCTCCTACAAGAAAGAACAGACAACAAAAGAAATGTCATACTCGAACATCAAGCTGAACTTCAACCCATATAAGGACGGAAACGCCCCTTCTCTCAACAGCGAAGAAACCACATACTTCAAGAGCGTCACATTAACATTCGGTAGTGATGATAAGCCTGTATCCAGCGTAGAAGTTGACGGAGTAAAACTCAATGATACAGAGTGGGCAAAGGTTGATGCTGTTATCAACACAGGGCATTGATCAGGAAACACCACAAGTGAATAGGGAGGTCGTGAATTACGGCCTCTTTTTCTTTGCTGTCTTTACCCTTCTCTGATAGTTGGTTTCACAGGACCCCCAATGAAGAAACTTATCCTCCTGATGATTCTCATCATTGCATTCTCGGTGTGCACATCATGTGACACACATCTCTATCATACGAACCCGTCGATTACGATATTGACTGGCTTACGGGGTACAGAATATACAGTAAAGAACGGACGATACTCAAACTGGGACCTTCCAGGCCTTATAAAAACCGATGACGACATCATTGCGTTGAAAGCCAAATAATGGACAAGCACGGAAGGAAGTGCTCTGGAGACGCACAGAGGAACACATTACTGTGCAGAAAGCTCAAGCAGGAGATCCGACAACAGTAACGAAGAGTATCTTATCCGTCCGATACGTTGCTTCTGAGGATAAGATGAGATTCCATAACGCAAAAATCCACATTCAGTGCGTTGCGGGATTATCTTTTTGCCCTTTAAAATAGAAGAAAAGTTGGGAGACTATCAATGAGAAAAAGTCATCTGTCACTTATCGTGATACTCATTGCCGTGCTGTCGCTTACGGCATTTATTTCGTGCGAAAACGAGACAAAGGTCGTGACATATCATGTCATCGTGAAGAACGGAGATGAAACAGTAAAGGAAAAGGATGTTGCCGACGGTGATACCTTCACCCTTCCCGCCGCTCCATCCGACAGCACACAGACTTTTGAAGGCTGGCTTGTCGGTGCTAATCTGAAACAGCCCGGTGAAGATATAACGATAACCGGAGATATCATAATAACTGCACAGTGGAAGGATATCTGCATTGTCAAATTTGACACTGCAGGAGGAGCAAAGCTGTCTTCTCTGGGTATTCCGTACGGAAGCAGGATTAACTTCGCAGGTACTCCGGAGGCTCCGACAAGAACAGGATACACATTTACCGGATGGACACTGAAAGGTCAGGCATTCTCCTTTGATCAGAAAATCACAGAAAACATAACGCTTACTGCAAACTGGACTATCAACAAGTACAATGTTTCGTTTGACTTGGGATATGATTCAACAACGTCTATCGGTGACCAGGAAGTTGAATACAACAAAACAGCGACGAAGCCCGATGCCCCGACAAGAACCGGCCACATATTCGACGGATGGAAAGTAAAGAACGGAGGAGTCTTCGACTTTTGGAATCCGATTACCTCAGATACTGTTCTTGTGGCACAATGGTCCGAAATAAAGACCAACCTCACACTTCTGTTTCCGAGGAATGTCAACCTTGTCGATACACTTGTTGTTAAAATCGGAAGCCAGGAGAAGAAGTTTGAATACTCGGATGGCACTGCTGACGGCGACTATCTCAAGTTCACAGCAACTGTTACCGGACTTGATTACGGTAAATACACGA
>CAVFYD010000024.1:0-27443 GCA_963626615.1 Sphaerochaetaceae bacterium | reverse complement strand
CTCCTGTCAGATAGGATAGCCTCAGATAGTGCTACAAGTTGCGCGAGAATTTAGGTTACTAAAGATTCCTCTTATCTTGCGGAGCTCTATGAGAAAGCTGACAGGAATCTTAGCGAGGTAATCGAGTATGTCTGTTTCATGTCTGCTGTCCTTCATGCCCCGTCATCGTCTTCCTTCATACTGAGCGACTATCCTGTCATCCAGATGAATCTCTGGTACATTAAGCAGAACTGCCGTCTCAGTTCCTGCCACAGGGATATAGGGTACATGGCACTCTATGCCATAACTCCCTCCGACTGCCTTGTTCGCTATGACGGATCGACCTACAAGCTTACGCTTACTCTCCCCAGTGAGGAGGATATGGATTATATCAACACAATGAGCACAATCCAGGGTTATACGGAAAACTTTGACCTCGAAAGATACATATACGTGAGAAAACTCAGACTAGAGAAGCTCTACCTGTATGCAGAGCGGGAGAGGTCCGAAAGCTATCCGTCGGCAAACCTTTCCGTCCTTCATGCATACAGACGCTGTAACCGACGCCTTTCCGATTCGAAGCCCCGTCCGACTTACATCGAGTGCGAGCCCGGGCTTGATTATAATACCTGGTGGCTGGGTGATGACGAGGAAGAGAAAGAGAATGCCGTCAGGAATGCTGGAAGAAACTCGAGAAAGAGGCTTCGAAAATCTACATGCTGCCGCCTGTATGATAAAGGAGAATGATATGTCCGAGAGATACAATTTTGTAAGCCGTGACCTTGTCAGACAGTGGTCTGAAGACGGAGAAAGGGTAAACTGGTGTAATCCCTTCAGAAAGGAAAGCCGTTACGCTTCGCTTCCCGAAGACCTCTTCTGTTTCGATTATCCTTATGTTCCCGGAAAGGAAAACATAAGGCGATACGAATCCTACATGCGTCTCACGATATCGATGCTGAAGAGCGGGAACATATCGTTCTTCAGAAGTGAGAACATTGCAGGAAGGGATTCCCTTCTCTTCCAGTACATGCGGACTCCTACATACCACAAGCTTGACTTTGCACATTACGGCAAGAGCGGAGATGTGTCATACCTCAACAGACACCGCGGCTACGACTTCTTCTCTGAGGAGGATGACTGGGACCTCTCTGTCGCCTTCATGAAAGAGAAGATTCTTCCATGAATAGAAGATCTCTCCATTTCCTTTCTGGACCTTGAGCCGGTTCTTCTTCATGCTCCTGAAGGAAAGAACTTCATTCTCGGTGCACACCCCGTGAATGTCTTCAATCCTTTCTTCGAGAAGAGATTCGTGAAGTTCAGCTACGCCTATAAGCTCTATGACATATGCGGGGCCACAATCGTGATGCCGGTGACACCATCACTTCTACTATGTCTCATTGACAGGAATATCTACGGCCTCAAGGCAAAGTGCAAGGACATACTCCTTACTGAGAATGATGTCGACATTCTCAATATGATTCAGCTCTACAACGCCGACAGGGACGGCGGTGTAGTATATAAAGATGATGAGGAGTATCTGTATGCTCTTACGAAGAGACTCGGCTCTACTCCGTACAGGGATGCAATCATGTGGCAGAAGGGCTATGCATTCCCGTTCGAAGTCTCGCTGTCATTCTTCGATGTGAAAGACGGAGCACAGAAACTCCTCTCGAAGTTCATCAAAAATCCCGTCAGGCCATTCGTTGTGGCAATGAACGGGTATTTCGAAGAGAAAGGCATGGTAAACTCCGGAAACAACATGATAGAAAAGATTAACGAGCGTCATATCTACGCCGAAAATGTTCTCAAGAGATTTCAGCTTCTCTCGAGAGAGGGCTGAAAAAGCGGAAATCGGTAAGACCTCAGAGGAAGGAAAAGAATGAAAAGAGAAAGTGCAAAGTTCAGGATTATCCCGTCAAGCATAATCAAGGCCTGGTCGAAGGATGGTGAGAGGGTATCTGTCGTCGGCAGGAAAGAGACTCAAAACGTGAAGATTGAAGATGTTTTCACTGAGGATGTCAATCTCGATATGGAAAGATCTAAATTCGAGGACTACACAGTACCGCCATTGAGAGATATAGAAACTTTCTTTGAGAAGGGATTGAATGAAATTTCTCCCGCCTTCAACACAATCCTTTCGGAGATGATTGGATATGCTCTTTCTGCTTCGCTCTGCGGTTTGCTCAGAATCAGAAGAAGACAGAGCCAGAGTGTAGGTGATATTGAAATTACTCCCTTGCTGAGGAATATCGGAAAAAGATGGGCTACAGAGGTTGTGCAGGATATCGCAGAAGCTGCCATCGACGCAGCATATCTCTTTGATCTCAAGGGAGCTCTGCTTGAGGCTCCTGAGGATAGTGAACTTTTTCTTGGAGAAAGTCCCGTATTCATGCTGAATCCGCTCGGCTTTGTGAATGTGTTTCCTCTTTATGCACAGGGCGCAGTGTTCATCATGCCATATGCACCTCATAAGGCCTTCTGTCTCTATGACAGCAAAGCCATGAAGTTCAAAAAGACAGACGGCAGGATAATGCTCAGTGAAGACGACGTGGAGAAAATCAATTCCTGTATCGTCAACAGCGGAAGATGCTTCGTTACGACTGATCCGGAAAAGTACAGCCCGGCATACTGTGCTCATACCCAGGACGACATTTGGGTTCGCGATGTCGAGACAGAGCTTTCTCCTGTGAGAATACTTGCCCAGTCCGTAGATTTCAAAAGCGATGAGTACCGCCCGTTTGTTTATGCACTTCATGAATATGATGAGTCTCACACTGATGATGAAAGCTCAGCAGGAATGCTCGAGGACAGAGTTGCTTTCATCCTTGACTATTTAGAACGAAAAGGTGTTTGACAACACATCTACGAATGACTGCAGTGTATTCAGCTATTTGGAAATCTGAAGTAGAAGCTTATAATCCTATATAGGACTAAAAAATCGAATATAAATTGAAATTAAACTTTTAATTTGCTTTTGCCTGTGTCTCTCGGATAACCGCAATAAGATGTTTATCTCCTGAGGAAACAGAAAGTTGCCTCCGGTCATGGAATATAGCCTTTGCGGATTTAAGGATTCTTCGGCTACAATAAAGGAAAAGACGATTGAGAACGTAATCGGCTTATCTGCATATTACATATATGAAGGAGTATCGGGATCTGTCTCCCGTCAGTGCTGTTTATGAATTATCCCACGTTTATAGAGCGTATTGATGAACTTATAGAAAATAGCGACAAAGAGAAACTGAGTGCATTCATTCATGAAATAGCCGAGATCTTGTCGGAGAACTGGCGCGAGCGGTTTCTCTCTGTGCTTGAAGAGTGCTTTTCTCCCTCGGAAGATTGTACCAGCCCACAATGTGAAAGCCTTTCTGTAACCATAGACAGGATGGTCGAAAAGCTTGATGAAATTGATGCGGGAGAAAGGGAACTGGGAAGCAGATACAATCCTGAATGGGAGAGCTGGAATGATGATGAATGGGATGAAGAGTATTTCTTTTCCGATCCTGCCGGCATTCTTAATGATGTTAACAGGGCAGTGGAGCTGATACACACTTGTATCGACCGTGAAGAGTACCGGAAGGGATATGAGCTAGCTCTGAAGCTGTCCGAACTCACTGTTTATGTCGACGGAGACTACGACGGCGGAATTATGGAAGCTGAAGAACTTATCAGGTACAGTCTCGTGGATGCAGATAGTGAAACACTGCTGAAAGAATGTGTTTATCTTGCGTATAAGGGAAGTGATGAAGGACATCAGGCCAAGTCCATGCTCCAGATTATGGATAATCTTCGTGATTCTATCGACAGCCTGGGGGAGATTCTTGAAATGGATGGAGGAAAAACAGATGTACAGTCTTTTCTTCCATCCTGGATTGAAGCTCTTGCGGTAAGGAATGACTGGAAGATTGACGATTTTCTCTCGGAATCTGTCTCAATGCTTGCTGACAACAGACTTGCTCTTGACTTCGCCTCCAGATATTCTTCGACTCATCCTATTATCTATTCCAGCATCCTGCGTCATGGACTGCGATTAACGGCGGAGGAGATGACAGAGATTGGACTGAAGGCAATGAATGAAGTCTCGGCTGATTCCAGGATAAGAAATGAAATCTGTCTCAGTACTGCGCTTTATGCTCTTAAATCAGGAAAACGGGAGACAGCTGAGAGCTGCTGGCTGGAAGCATTCAGAACAGAGCCGAGTGTTACAAACTATCTCAGGCTCAGGCTTCTGACGAAGGATTGGACTGGATATTCGGAAAGCGTGAAAAGCATAAGCATGACACGGAATAAGCCGGACTCGATAAGAGCTTCCATAATCGCATTCTTCGATATGGACTTCAATGTTCTGCTGAATTGTATTGATGGAGAGGATGACATGAGCGTCTTCTCTTCAACATGGAGCGACTGTGTTCCTTTCTTCCTGCTTCTTCTTTCGTCCAGTGCAAAAGCAGAAGGGATGGAAGCAGTGCTGAAGAATGCAGTTTCAAGATCATCTTTCAGAACTTCTGAATATATATGCGGAACAGGCATTGAAGATAAGCGTCCGGACGCTGTCGTCTTTATGGAATGCTTCGACAAGTGGAAACAGAACATAACGCTCGATGACACAACTGTAAGTAAGTGGGTAAAGAACATCGACAGATGGTTACAGCGTTATGTCCGGATAACCATGGATAACAACGACAGAGGCAGTTACGGATTGTGCGCCCAGTATATTGCAGCGCTGGGTGAAGTCGAGCAAGAGAGAGGAAAGAAAGGATACAAACAGGAACTTATGTTTGCCTACCGCAATCTGTACTGGAGACATCGTTCCTTTGTTGATGAACTTGTGAAATACGGATACAGAAAATGATTCTCCCAGGTGCCTCGCCCAGTTCTGGATGGAGTGAAAGGGCCTGAGACTTCGTTTGTTTAATCATGATATGTCGAAAGAGTTGATCATGGGTCGTGAAAATGAAATACAGCTTCTGGAGGAATGCCGGGAATCAAGGGAGTCGCAGCTTGTTCTTGTTTATGGAAGACGAAGGGTGGGGAAGAGCTTTCTTATAAACCAGTTCTTCGATAACCGTTTCGATTTCAAGCTTGTCGGTGATAATCATCTGAGCAAAGATGAACAGCTTTCAACTTCCATGATGAGCTGAAGCGTCAGTGGAACAGGGAGATAGAGAGGCCGAAGACCTGGAGAGAGGCATTCTTCCTTCTGAGGGATTATCTGGATGAGTTCAGGGATGACGTAAAGCATATCGTTTTCTTTGACGAGATGCCCTGGCTCGATAATCAGAAGTCAGGTTTCCTCGAGGCTTTCGAATACTTCTGGAACAGCTTCGGGGCCAGTAAGAACAATCTGATGCTCATCGTCTGCGGCTCTGCCTCTGCATGGCTTGTTGATAACTTCGAACATAATAAGGGCGGACTTTTCAACCGTCAGAACTGCCGTATTTTCCTGCAGCCGTTCAATCTTTATGAAACAGAACGATTCCTGATTGAAAAGAAGGGGATAAACTGGACCAGATATGACATTGCCGAATGTTATATGATTCTCGGTGGTATTCCATACTATCTGGACAGACTGTCGAAGAACATGTCTCCTTCACAGAACATAGACAACATGTTCTTCAGGAAAAGGGGAGTACTGTGGGATGAGTTCGACAATCTGTACAGAACACTCTTCTCTACAAGCGGAAATTACATAAAGATTGTCGAAGCCCTGTTCTCCAGAAAATCAGGCATGAACAGGAAGGAGCTACTTTCGGCTACAAAGCTGAGTGACAACTCCGCCTTTACCGGCATGCTCAATAATCTCTCCGACTCTGGATTCATACGTTCATATAATGTTTTCGGTAACAGAAAGAGGGGTACGGTCTATCAGCTTGCGGATTACTACACGATGTTCTATCTGAAGTTCATCAGGAACGGGAGCGGAAACGACGAGGAGTTCTGGTCTCATAATCTCGATAACCCCTCGCGCCGTGCGTGGGCCGGTCTTACGTTCGAGACACTCTGTAAGGACCATATTAGACAGATCAGGAAAAAACTCTCGATTTCAGGTGTGTCTTCCTCCGTGTCTGTCTGGAGCGCACCGTCGACGGATGAACATAACGGCGCACAGATAGATATGCTTATCGACAGAAATGACAGGATAATCGACATATGTGAAATGAAGTTCTCCGAGAACATGTTCACGATTGACAGGGACTATGATGAGGACCTCCGTAACAAGATAAGCGTTTTCAGGGAAGTTACCAAAACCAAGAAGACTCTTCATCTCGTCGCTGTCACAACATACGGCGTCAGGGAGAACATGTACTCATCCCGTGTGCAGAGTGAAGTCGTACTGGATGATTTCTTTGAAAGAGACTGAATGAGATCATGACGGGGGAGAGGGAACGTATCATCGCTTTTTGGACTTGGATAAAGCACGCTTTCAGCCGACTGCTGCAGAGTTTCATCACGCCATATCTGAAATGGAGAGAAGCTCCAGAAGGTCTTCCCTGCTCAGAGATGAGAGTGATATGTTGTCGCCCGATACTATACCGTCGGCAAGGTTCTTCTTCGTCTCCTGAAGCTTCACTATCTTCTCTTCAATCGTATCCTGGGCAATCATCTTGTAGACCGTCACTCTCTTCGTCTGCCCGATACGGTGTGCTCTGTCAGTCGCCTGGTTTTCTACGGCTGTGTTCCACCACGGGTCGTAGTGGATGACGATATCGGCTCCGGTGAGATTGAGGCCCGTTCCCCCTGCCTTGAGAGAAATCAGGAAGAGGGGAGTTGTTCCACTGTTGAAAGCCTTCACAAGCTCGAGTCTCTTTGCCTTCGGAGTATCGCCGGTAATCTTGTAGTAACTGATTTCTCTTTCATCGAGGTCTTTTTCGAGAAGTTCGAGCATAGAGGTGAACTGTGAGAAGAGAAGTATCCTGTGGCCGCCGTCGATGGCAGATTCGATTAAGTCCATCGTTGCTACACGCTTTGCAGATTCACCTTTGTAGTCCTTGAAAACCAGTGACGGGTCACAGCAGATTTCCCTTATTTTTGTGAACTCGGCAAGAATCTCGATCTTCTGTTCGTTATAATTACTGCTGCCTTTGAGCATGCCTTTGGCCTTTGCAACCTCTGCCGTGTAGAGTTTTTTCTGTTCGCCTTCAAGCGGTGCGACTCTCGTCTCCTCTATCTTCTCGGGGAGATCTTTGAGTACGTCTGTCTTGAGACGCCTGAGAATGAACGGCCCCGTGAGCTTTCTGAGTTTTTCGTATGCCCCTCTGTCCCCATCCTTCTCGATGGGATTTGATATAACCTCCTTGAATTTTATGTCGGAAAACAGAAATCCCGGCATAAGGTATTCGAAGATTGACCAGAGTTCGGATAGTCTGTTCTCGATAGGGGTTCCCGTAAGAGCGAGTCTGTGCCTTGCTCCTACGGCTCTCACGGCCTTGGCTGCTATGGTGTTGTGGTTTTTGATGAACTGAGCCTCATCTATTATCTCTATATCAAACTGAATGCCTTCATAGAGTGTAATGTCACGCTTGAGAAGGTCATAGCTGGTTATGAGAATATCGTAATTGTCCCGATTTCTGATGACGTCTTCTCTTTCCTTTGCCGTTCCCGAAACTGTCACGGCTTTAAGCTGTGGTGTGAATTTCCCCACTTCTGCTTTCCAGTTATATACAAGGGATGCAGGTGTGACGATGAGTGTGTGCATCGGCTTTTTCTCATTCTTGAGGGCTTCTATGAGCGATAGGACCTGCACTGTCTTTCCCAGTCCCATGTCATCCGCAAGTATTCCACCGAAACCGTATTCGAAGAGTACCCTCATCCACCTGTAGCCGTCCTTCTGATACGGACGCATCACATTTTCAAGTGATTCCGGAACAGTGTAGTCAGATTCATTTACTAACTTGAAAGCATTGATCAAGCTTCTGAACTTCTGACCTGCTTCGTATGCTATTCCGTTTTGTTCCATGAGTATCTGTTCAAGGTAGAGCGCTCTGTTGAGAGGCATGTTCATTCTGTTTTTTGCAAAATCTTTCAGAGATATGCCTGTGTCACTGAAAAGATTTGCGAGTTGATCGAGGTTCTCGTCTTTGAGAGATATGAAGTCTCCGTTTTTGAGTCGATAATACTTTTTTCTTTCTCTGTAGGATTTGAGAATTTCGGCAAGTTCATCCACAGTGAGACCACCGAGGTCGAGAGTGAAGTTGAGGAGAGTGTCATCCTTTTCATCAATCTCGACTGTACCTTTTACTTTCGGCATCCTCTTCAGTATCATTCTCCTCAGCTTGTCTGTCGTATTGACTTCTCCAAGAGCCATCAGGGATGCGATTCCTCTGTCAAGGAATTCGAAGACAGAGTCATCGTCGTCGGAAACGGACCAGTCTCCGTGCTCTGTAACGGGACCGTTGAAGATTTCGTCCAGAGATGTTCTGATATCATCTTCGACTGCGTTCCATTTTGCTTTCTTCTCCACTCTGATATTCTTCCATTTTGTCATATCTGGGAGAATCCGGACCTCCCTGCCGTCATATCTGAGGTATGGAGTGCATATAATGACTTTTTCGTCATCATCTATATCTCCATAAAATACGGGGACAGGTGGTTCCTCGATGATTGACGAGACTGAAGAGAATGCATTGTCTTCAATCTTTCCGCATTGTTTTAAACCGGGAAGAATCCTCTGATAGAAGTTATCGATGAGATTCATTCCCATATTGAATGAGAATGTGCCGTCTTCACTGGCGATTTCTGTAAGTGTAGAAGCAAAACCAAGATTCGAGAGTGCAGTTCTGTTGAGAAATCCGTCCTCGTACCAGTACATGTATTTTCTGCTTCTGTATTTCCCCGAGATTTTCCCGCTGACACAGATTCCGACAGGTCTGTTTCTGTCCAGCATCGGATCTATCTTCATGTTAAATGACGGCTCTGCTTCTCTGAATCCCAGAAGCGGGGTTCCATCGTAGAGGATACCTGTATCCTTCATTGTGTTGTAGAAATCATCAATGAACTCCGTATACGGAATTTTACTCCTGTCTATGGGGTAAGTATGTTCTTTGCAGCTCAGACTAGAGTTGACAGTCATCGTCTTCAGCAGTTCCATTACCTTTTCAGAGCGTGAGGTCAGAGAAACTGCAGCGAAATCTATGTCGAAGTTTTTTAACAGAGAGTAGTTTGTTCTGTTGTAATATGCACTATAAAGCTTCTGAACATCCCTGACCCAGTAATATTTTCCCCCATCATTCGAAATTCTCAGGAATACCGTGTTTTCGTCAATTGACGGCTCGATGTCTACAAAGGTGTTTTTTCTGTATCTGCTGATAAAATAAGTCTTCTTCTCTTTTTCGAAGGCTTTCATGACTTTCTGCGCTGTGAAATCGGAGAAGTCAAGTATATCCCTGTTTTCCCTGAGATAGGTGAAGAGGTCGAGAAGTGCCGCTGTCTTGTGAACGCACAGTTCGATTTCACCGTTTTTGTCTACTTCGTCATTCCGCATTCCTTCTGCAGATGTTTTTCCGTGCAGGAGAAGTGGCTATTGTTAAAGTCAAGACAGGAAAAGTGTTTTATCCCGTTCCTGCCGAGAATTATGGTGACAATGGCAGGACGGTCCTGCTCTTCGTAAACCTTTACCGAATAATTGAGATAATAATCGATACCGTCATTGATCAGTGAGGTTCTTCGGTTCACCAGCTTTCCCTGAGCAACAAGGGATGTAGCCCTGTGAAGCGTTGAAGACGACGGCTTATAGATGTTGAGGGTTGGACCGAAGGACAGATAGTGCGGTTTTGCGTCGTCTTCAAAGATAAGGGTGTGGAGAATGGTTCCCTTCGGTTTCTTTAAGACTGAAGAGTCTTCTGTTCCCCTTTTTTCGGAGTAGCCTGATTCGTAGAAGACATCATTTCCGTATTCATTCTTTATTTTGTAGAGCACTGCAGCTATGTGTTTGCAGTATGTGACACTTTGAGAATAGGCACATGTACAGGATGGCTTTTCAACCCATCCTGAATTGAGTGTAAGGGAGACGTGATAGCCGTTTGTTCCCTCAACGGAGGCGCTGTAGTTGTTGTATCCGTCTTCTGTCAGATTGCTGACGGAATTGTATTTGCATAGGTCGAATCCTCTTTTGAGTATTGCAGGTTCGAACAGTTTTTCCCAGTCTTCCATATGGGTACATCGTAGCTGAGATTTGGGCGCAGTTCCATACCGTTTCCTTTATTCTGAACCAGAAAAGCTGATGTCGTTAAAAGAGAACTGCGGTCGTACTCATTCAGCCGGGCCCCGGAAATACACTGTTAAGGTGAATACAAGGCATGAAAGTGAGGGTTTTTATCCTGAACGTTCACGACGAAGCTTTCATCTGATGCCTCTTCTTCTGCTTTTCAAGGTGGATGAAGTAGCCCATGTTGAGGACAATGCCGAAAACAGTTGCAACGGGGGCTGCAAGACCGATTGAGGTGAGGCTTGCATCCGGCTGTATACTCATGATGTACGACAGAGGAAGGCGCACAAGCAGTGTCTGCAGAAGGCCCTGTATCATAACCCAGACGGTACGGTTGCTGCCGTTGAAGTAACCTATCATGCTGAAGAGCACGGCAGTTACTATCGTTTCTGGTGCAAAGCCCTTGAGATAGTCGAAGCCCCGTGCAATTACCTCCTCATCGGTCGTGAAGAGCGATGTCAGCATATCGCCTTTGAAAAGAACGAGAACGAAGATGAAGACGCCAATTACGACTCCTATTAAAATACCCGTGAACATGGACTCTTTTGCTCTCTTATCGTTTCCGGCACCGATGTTCTGTGAAACGAAGGATGCCATCGACTGCATGAGTGCGGCTGGAATGAGCATTGCGAAGCTGACGATTTTGCCTGCAACTCCGTAGCCCGAGGACGCTGCAAGACCCAGCCTGTTAATAAAGGCGCAGAGCGCGAGGAACGAAATCTGCGTCAGTGCTTCCTGCATTGCAAGCGGAAGTCCTATCTTCATCGAGAGTCCTGCCTGAGTGTTGAATGAAAAGTCCTTCCTGGAAATCTTGAACGGAAGTCCTCTCTTCTTCAGGAGAACGAGAGCGAAGATGACGCTTACGGCCTGAGCGAGCACTGTTGCAAGGGCGGCACCGGCACTATCCATGTGGAAAACCGCAACTAGGAGAAGGTCCCCGAAGATATTCACGAGGCATGCCACCGCAACGAATAGGAGAGGAGACCTGCTGTCTCCAAGACCGCGGAATATTGCGGAAAGAAGATTGTATGCAACGATGAAGAATATGCCGCTTCCGCAGATTCTGACATACTGTGCAGTCTGTTCGACGGCTTCCTCCGGAGCCTGCATGAGAATGGAAATCGGGCGGGCGAAGACTATCATCAGAACAAAGAGAAAAGATGTGATTATTCCAAAGACGACAGCAGAGCCTCCGATTGCGGGACCGATGTCGTCTGGCCGCTTCTCTCCGAGATAACGGGCGATGAGAACTGTTATTCCCATGGCGAGCGATGTGATTACGAACGTCACGAGATTGAGTACCTGACTTCCCGTCGAAACTCCGGAAAGTCCCGCCGTCGTTCCGAAGTGTCCGACGACAAGAAGATCGACGGCTCCGTATGCCGCCTGGAGAATGAGGGCTGCGAGGATGGGTATCATGAAGCGGATCATCTTTCTGAAGATGCTGCCCTCGGTAAAATCCGGACTTGTACTGTTATTCATTTTTTTTACCCCTTGTAATCATGGTTTCATAGAACTTCCGTGTAGTCCTGATGAGAATTTCTGCATCCTCGTCAGATACGGGAGGAAGGGCAGAGATGATCTCTTCGAAGACCTCTTCGTTGTACTTCTTTGAAAGGGCTCTTCCTTTCTCCGTTATTTCGAGATAGGTCACTCTTGCGTCATCGGGAGAAGTCGTCTTTCTGAGGTATCCCTTCGCTTCCATTTCCGCGACTGTTCTCGTCACGTCCGGACGTTGCAGATTCATCTCCGAGCTTACATCTGAAACGCGGACCGGACTGTTCTTCCTTTCAAGCTTCTCGATGGTATCGAGGTAGCGTACGTGAGAGGGCGACATTCCCTCCGGAAGGAGGGGAAGCATGTCCCTTATTCTCTTTCCCATGTAGAATGCATCCAGTATTCTCTTGATTAGTTCGACTGTCATAGAAGTTCCCTTGGTTAACAATGATAATTAACAGAGGTAATTATGTGAATATCACACTAATAGTCAAGCTCTTCTGCTTACTTTGTGATGAAATGTCGTTCGGCAAAATATAAGGATTCTTTCAGAGTCAACACATGCTGCTGCTTCTTCATTCCTGAGTTGCAGTTAAATAGACTTTTTCCCGTTCTGCCGATATGTTACAATCTTCCCGAAAATACGATAACGGGAGAGACAGGGTTATGATCGGATCTGAAAAAGTGAAGAAGATGGTACACGATTATCTGGATAAGCATGGCGACGGAATGAAGAGGGATGACGGGCCGGATATCTTCATAAACACGTCCATGCATGAGTTTGATATGTCAGCTTCCAAAGGCGACGGAAAGGATTCCTCCGCTTCCGTTTATGACGCTCCCCGGGCGGCAGAGAATGCCTCCTCAGACAAGGAGCGCATGGCTGCATTGAAGAAGGCGCTCGAAATCGATCCGGACAACATCGACGCCAGGACGCAGATGATTATGGCCGAGAAAGGCGACAAGGCTGAAGAGTGTCTCTCCGCCCTCGATGAACTCATCAGGGAGGTTGAATCGACCGAGAAGATGCAGAAGGCTCTCGAGGAGGACAGAGGGAAGTTCTGGCAGATTCTGGACACAAGACCCTACATTCGTCTGAGACATAAGCACATGAATGAGCTTATCAGATGCGGCATGATGGATGCCGCTGCAGAGGAGGGAGCGGAAATCATAAAGCTCAACAGAGTCGACAACCTTGGAATCCGTTATACCCTGATGCATCTCTATGCTTTCCTGGAGAATGAAAAGAAGGCTCTTTCCCTTCACAGGAAGTACGAGAATGCCGACGAGTCAGAGATGCTTCTTCCTCTTTCGGTCCTTTATTACAAGAAGCGTCAGTTTGACACGGCAGAAGAATATCTGAGTCGTCTTTACTCTTCCAATAACGGTACGGAGAAGTTCTTTAGTCTCCTTGCAGACGGCGATGACCTGAAGGAAATCTTCGACAGCATGGGCCCCTTCGGGTACCGGCCGTTCACAGAAGAGGCTCTTGCCATGGATTACACGGAGAACCTGTTCCTCTTCTCCGCAGTTCCGTCATACTTCAAATGGGCATACGGTGTTATTGAGAGCAGGAATTGACACACGACAGGAGGAATCACCATGAATGTTGTATGTTTTCATATTCCGGATGAGGAAAACGGTTATCTCAGCAACTGGTATCCTTCACGCTTCACTCTGGACGGAATCGAGTTCTCGTCCCTTGAACAGTACATGATGTACAGCAAGGCAGTACTCTTCAGGGACACAAAGATTGCTTCTGAGATTCTCTCAACCGATGATGTTGCCCGAGTTAAGGCTCTTGGGCGTCTTGTTTCCGGCTATGATGACAGGAAATGGAGCAGTGTGAGACGTGATGTCGTCTTTGAGGGACTTGTTGCGAAGTTCAGCCAGAACCCGGACCTCGGGGAGAAACTGAAGGCCACCGGAAACGATATCCTCGCAGAATGTGCCGTACGCGACAGAATATGGGGAATAGGACTCTCGATGACGGACAGCGACAGACTGGATGTGAAAAGATGGCGGGGCCGTAATCTCCTGGGGTATACTCTGATGGACGTCAGGGACAGGCTTTTTTCATAGTCTGAGGCTCTTTCCACATAGACGGTCTTTCCCTTTTCAAAGTTCCAAAACATCTTATTCTCCGCTCTCGGATAAGGAGAGAAGCTCCATGAGTTCTTTCTTCGACAGAGAAGAGAGCGGGATGTTCTTCGTGGTGACTATTTCGTCTTTCATTCTTTTCTTGCTCCCGTTTTATTTTTCTATAGTGTCAGAGGCGTTGTCACCCGGATTGAAAAAAGTCATCATTGAGGACGGAGACGACAGATGGAAAAAGAGAAGACCGTAATTGAAATGCTATATGACCACGTCATGAGGACGCCGGAGCGCACATGTCTCATATATGATCCGGAGACGAGGCTGAGCTTCAGTGACCTCTGGTGCCTTACGGGAAGAATCTACGGCTGGCTTAAAAAGAGGGGGATCGGAAAGGAGAAGAAGGTTCTCTACTTCCTCGAGCGCGGTCCGGGGCTTTTTGCCGCAATGGCGGGAACAATGCGTGCGGGCGCTGCATTCATCCTCACCGAGACCGGCAATAACGAGAAACGTACATCTTTCATCCGTAAGAACTGCGAACCCGACGTCGTCGTTACACAGAAGGAATGGGCGGAGATTATCGCTACAGAGCCTCTTGATGGCTGGGAGAAGACTGATTCCCACGACCTTTTATACATCGCATACACATCCGGCACTACAGCAGACCCAAAGGGCGTACTTCACGAATACGGCTCACTTGAGAATGCCTGGAAAAGTGCGAGAGTCGACAATAAGAGCATCCTTACGGCCAGTGATACCTTCCTTGCGATGAGTCCCCTCAATTTCGTCTCCCAGCCGATAATGTTCTCTTTCCTCTGTGCATACGGTACTTCCCTTGCCCTCATGCCTTATTCATACAGGGAAAGTGACGAAAAGTTCTACAGCTATCTCTCTCTCGCCGGTGTGAACTCGGGGTACCTTACGCCGTCATTTCTGAGAAAGCACTATCCCTTCAGGGAAAAGTGGAGAATGTGTATTCTTTCCTCAGAGCCTGCCGACGGCCTCTTTATCGATGGCATGAAGGTCTACAACTGTTATGCCTCCACGGAATCGGGGTGCCTTACGACAGTATACGAAATGAGGAAGGCGGAAACTCCTTCTCCCGTCGGAAGAAGCGGCTCTGGACTTGATGTATTCGTTCTTGACGAGGAGGGAAGAGAAGCGGGGACGGGAGAAACGGGCGAAGTCTGCTGGCGTAATCCCTTTGTCCGGGGCTACCTCAATCTTCCTGAAAAGACACGGCGTCTCCTCCGTGGCAGAATATTCCATTCCGGAGATGCCGGAGAAATAAGAGAAGACGGCTCTCTTGTTCTTCACGGGAGAATCGACGAGATGTTCAAGATCGGAGGCTACAGGATAGAACCCGAAGAGGTGGCTTCTGCCGTGAAGAAGGTTACCGGACTCGAGCACATTGTCGTCAGGGGGTTCGTACTGAAGGACATATCGGCAATCATCGTGTTCTATACGGACAAGAAGGAAATCGACGAGGAGAAGTCAAGAAAGGAGCTCCTGGAGGTTCTTCCGGAGTACATGGTTCCGACATCGTTTGTTCATCTCGAGGATTTTCCTCTTCTTTCAACGGGCAAACTCGATAAGCTCAGTCTCCTCCCTCCCGAAGGTAGCTGGGACGGCTTCAGACGGCTGAAGGGTGCCGATTTCAAGGTGATCGGAAAGGGAAGGACCGCCACCGTCTACGATATGGGGGACAAGGTACTGAAGCTCTTCAAACCTGAGGTTCCGTATACTCTCATAAACCAGGAGAAGATACTTACGTCCGTTGCCCACGAGTACGGCATAACATGTGAGAACGCCTACGAGATAGTGCGTTCCGGCGCATCCTACGGCATAATTCTCGATAAGCTTGAGGGTGACTGTCTTGAAGACCTTTTGATGGTATCGGGTGAGAAGAAGTGCGATTCAGTGATGGAAATCTTCGCTGCGGCGGTGAAGAAGATGCACAGCCTCCGCGTCACCGACGAGCGTCTTCCCGATATGAAGGAATACTCCATTTCTCTCTGTGATTTCATATCTCCATCGTTATGCAATAGAGAGGAGAAAAGTAAGATCCGTGCTATATTCGAGGCCATTCCCGACTGTGATACATTTGCCCTCGGTGACTGCCATCCAGGTAACGCCATGATAAAGGGAGAGGAAATAAGCTTCATCGACTTCATGTTCTCGGGTAAGGGACACCCGGTCTTCGACCTGCTCTCCATTTATTCGGGACATATATTCCGTAAGGATGGAGGGGTGGGGAATATTTCCACTGACAGGGACAGACTCTTCTCTGTCTTCATGAAGGTATATGCTCCGGACCTGAGAGGAGAAGAAATTGGGAAGATGAAGAGACAGATGGATGGAATCAGGGCTGCGAGAATCCTGATAGCATCTG
Source organism: Sphaerochaetaceae bacterium (assembly GCA_963626615.1). Lineage (GTDB taxonomy): Bacteria > Spirochaetota > Spirochaetia > Sphaerochaetales > Sphaerochaetaceae > Ornithospirochaeta. Next base: position 11,277 of record CAVFYD010000024.1, on the reverse strand, counting down.
CGGCACTCCCGGGTTTCTATCCGGGGAACCTTCTTGAAAAGGCAAAGAAGACTGCCCTCTCTTTCAGCGAAAAGTACTGCTCTGGCGGCCGTAAGAATACTTTTTCACTCGATATTCCTCCGTTTGATGGCCTAGTCTGCAGTTGAACAGAATGCCGTTTTGGCAGAAGATAAGCTCTGTTATGAAGAAGACTGTTCTCATCATTGTTCTTTCTCTTATGGTACTTTCTGCTCTCTCTGCAACCGGCTGGAGTGCAAGTGCAGCCATCGGCGTTCCGTCGTCGGTTGGCATAGGCTGTAGTTTCTCATCTTTCGAAGTTGATGCCACTTTCGATACGACATACGGAGTGGGAGGACTTCTGACATACTCCCTTCTCGACAGATTCATCACCACTGATATGTCCGGAGAGGACAGGTTCACATACGGTAACAGACTCCTCCACGGCCTTTCTGTCTCTGCTCTCTGGAAAGCGGCAGATACAGATATCTTCGATTTTCTTCTCGGCCTTGATGTGACAGCGCTTCATGCTTCGAGCAAAGATGGTGTTGTCAGTCATTTCACGACAGGAGACCTTGTGATGTTCAATCTCATGACGAAGATGTCATTCTCGTTTGACAGTCATAACGGCCTCTTCATCAGAGCAGGTTTTCCGTTTCTTGTTTACATCAGCTACGACGGGGACGAGAGCAACTCGAACTATGAGGCGTTCGATTTCTGGGCACTCTGTCCGAAGGCATTCTTTGAAGTGGAGAACGGAAACTATGTGGACGTGAAGGCTTCCCTCCTTGCACTTATCTTTGCCACAATAAATTTCAGAGTCGGCTATTCTTACAGGTTCTAGGGGGGGAAGAGATGAAAAGATTCATATTACCGTTACTTCTTGTTTCTCTTCTTCTTGTTTCCTGCGAGCCGTCCTATGAGAGAACGGAGGGATCGGCATCCTACGACAGCGTCGTATTCATCGGCGTCGACGGTGCAGGTGAATGGCTCAGCAAGGCTGAAGGGTTCAGCGATGTCTTTTCCTCAACCACCGCCTGGACGGGTACAGCAACGAGCGAGACGCCGTCCATCAGTGCAGAGAACTGGGGTTCGTATCTTCATGGAGTAAGTCCTGCAACCCATAAGTGCGTCAACGCAAGCATTGCATGCGAGCGTTTTCCCTATGCACAGTACCCGAGCGTCTTCAGGATACTGAGAAAGGTTTACCCGAATTCGACACTGGCTTCCTTTGCGGAGTGGAATGCCATCAATTACGGCCTTATCGAGACGTCAGCCGGGGTAAATAAGTCCTCGGACAGGAGGTTCTGCTCGACTGTCTATTCTACATCCCAGATTATGGATATGACACTCGAATACCTCAAGAGCACGACTCCCACGTTCCTTTTTGTACACATAGAGGATGCCGACGATGCGGGACACGGATCCGGTTACGGAAATGAAAAGCATCTTGCCGCCGTGCAGAATGACATGGACTTCATAAAGAAGGTTGATGAAACAATCGACTACTCGAGAACACTTCTCATAGTGGCGACTGATCACGGCGGAACGGGGTGCAGCCACGGCGGGAGCACTCCCGAAGAGATGAAGATCACGATTGCAGTCAAGGGTAAGACCGTCTCTCAGATGAAGCTCAGTGACACTGTCACCCCCAAGGATATTGCCCCCGTTATCCTCAAGGCCCTCGGAGTGAAGAAGCCTTCCTTCATGGAAGGGGATATACCGGAAGGCCTGACACTATAGCTTACGCCATATTCGATATCGACAGAAGCTCCATGAGATCTTCCCTGCTCAGTGACGAGAGAGATACGTTTTCGCTTCTGACTCTTACAGAGTTCGTCGCTGTCATTCCCGTTCCCGCGTCTCCCTCGGGAGGACAGAAGGGAATGCCGCTTTCGAGTTCACCCGACGGGTCGAGAAGAAGTGCACCGTCTGGGGTGAGTCTTCCGGCTTCCTCTCCGGCCGTGAGAACTTCGGGAAACATATTGAAGATGTCAATTCCCGTAAGGGAGCTGAACTTCTTTGATATCATGATTGTAGTTCAGAGTGGTGCTGTCGATGGGGAACATTCCGGAAGCTTCCCCGATACCGATTACATGTCTTCCTGTAAGCAGAAAGTGGATGTAGCCGGCAAGAGTCGTCAGCTTCTTTATCCCGGGAATATGTTCCTCTTCATTCAGTACAGCCTGATAGAGATGTGCTATCGACCAGCGCTGGGGAATATTGAAGCCGAAGAGGGCCGTGAACTTTGCCGCAGCTTCTCCGGTTATCGTATTACGCCATGGCCGGAACGGAACAGGAGGTCTGTCCTCATTATCGGGCGGAAGATAGCCGTGCATCATTCCGGATATCCCGACGGCTCCCACTTTCTTCAGTTTTTTCCCGTATTTTCCCTCGTAGTCTTTCCGCAGTTCGTCGTATGAGGTCTGAAGTCCCTTTACGGCATCCTCCAGTTCATATGTCCAGATGCCCCCTTCAAGTCTGTTCTCTCATGTGAAGGAGCCAGATGCGATGGGGCGGTGACTAAGTCGAGCAGAATCGTTTTTATTCTTGTAGAACCGAATTCGATTCCGAGTGCTGTCTTTTCTGTATTCATTGCTGTTACAACTGTTATTCCATGTGATGTCCGTGAGTAGTGTATGCCGTGGAATTGACAAATTCAATCTTCATTCCGGCTTCATCGATTTCTCGTTCAATCATGATGACTTTAAAAATGAGGATTCAGAGAAATCTCTGAGAATTCACAGACAGATATGAGCATGAGTGATAGAATAGTCATGCACCCGGTGCAAAGCGAGGTAGAAAGAATGGAAAGAGTTGAAAAGTTTCTTAAGGATGCCGGAACATACTATCTGGCAACAGTCGAAGGTGACCAGCCGAGAGTAAGACCTTTCGGAACGGCACATATCTTTGAAGGCAGACTCTATATACAGACAGGAAAGAAAAAGGATGTTTCGAAGCAGCTCCACTTAAATCCTAAGGCTGAAATCTGCGCATTCATGAACGGTGAGTGGCTGCGTGTCTCGGGAGATCTCATCGAGGACGACAGGAGAGAAGCAAGAGTATCCATGCTTGATGCTTATCCGTCACTTAAGAAAATGTATGATGCTGACGACGGCAATACCGAAGTGTTCTACTTCAGGAATGCAACAGCAGTCTTCTCATCATTCACGCACGCTCCCTCAGTCGTGAAGTTCTGATGGTCAGAGAGATAGTGAAGGGTGAGGAAATCTTCTCCCGCCCTTCAGAAAATGCAAACCGCAGTGACGCTTCCGTCATCACTGACCTTTCAGATACTCTCAGGGCCAACAGCTCGAAATGCGTCGGAATGGCTGCCAACATGATAGGCGTGAGAAAGAATATCATAGCAGTTGCTTCCGGCCCGGTGCTCTTTGTGATGGTAAATCCGGTTATAACGGCAAAAAGAGGAGAGTATGTCACTCAGGAAGGATGCCTCTCCCTCGACGGAATGCGAAAGTGCACACGATACAGGGAAATCGAAGTCGAATACCTCGATTCCTCATTCCGCAAGAGGAAGGGAAAGTATACCGGCTTTACTGCCGAAATCATCCAGCATGAGATTGATCATCTTCGCGGGATTGTAATCTGACGAGAAGGGTAGCAGAGTGATTACATTTGAGTATGGAGACAGAGATGCTGAAGTTGTTCTTATCCAGCTGGTCGATGACCATGACATGTCTGTCCTGGACGACGAGGTTGAAGAAATCAGAAGGAACTCTGATGTTCCATTCCGTCTCATCGCAGTGAAAGTTGATTCATGGAACCGGGACCTTTCGCCATGGTATTCTCCTGCTGTCTTCGGCAATGAATCATTCGGCGACGGAGCTGATAACACGCTTCAATATGTACTTTCACTCTGCTCTGACAGAGAGAAGAACTACTACATCGGAGGGTACTCTCTTGCAGGGCTCTTTGCTCTCTGGAGCATCTCGCAGACTGATGTTTTCAAAGGTGTCGCAGCAGCTTCCCCCTCAGTATGGTTCCCCGGTTTTACAGATTTTCTGAGAGCAAATCCGGTAAGAACACAGTCAGTCTACCTAAGCCTAGGCGATAGAGAATCAAAGACCCGTAATAAGATAATGTCTACTGTTGCTGACAGAATCCTTGAGGTACAGGATATTATTCGTTCTCAGAATATTGACTGCATCTTCGAGTGGAACGAAGGTGGACACTTTAAAAATCCGGAGAAGAGGACTGCGAAAGATTTTGTTTATCTGTTGAACAGAGGCAAATGAAAAGGCAGGTTCTGAAGCCTGCCCCGAGTGTGTTCTGTTACTCAGCCTCTGAAGTTCGAAGGAAGATTCTTCTTCTCCTCGAGGAATTCCTTATAGAACGGCATGAACGTCCTGTTGTCCCTTATGACGCAGCCTGTGGGCTTGTGTGCGCGGATCAGGTCGCCGCATTTTCCGCATGTGAGACAGATGCGGTTTGCGTCTATTCTGCCGTTCTTGATCTCGTTTGCGAAGTCAGGATCGGCGAACTGCATTCTTCCATAGAGCATGCCGTCACAGAGTCCCGTTTCCACGGCGCCTGCTGTGTAGAGGTCGCTGAACTGTCTCAGGTATGTCGGAGCGGAAGCGAATACCGTCATCTCCGGAACTTCCTTTTTGACTTCCCCGATTCCCTTTATCATTCTGTTGATTCCTTCCAGGGGATGCTCCTCCGGCGGATACTTGCCTGCATCGAACGGGCGTGTGACATGTGTTGTCGCATAGGGGTTCCCCATTGTGAGGTCAACCATTTCAACTCCCATGTCATAGAGCTCTCTTATAAGTCTCTTCGGCTCTGTCAGGTCCATTTCGAGTGTTTTGAGATCCTGGCCCCAGCCGCAGTATTCCGGATAGCCGTCATAGAGCCCGATTCTTGCCGTAACCATGAATGAGTCATCCTCATAAGCCTTTGCCGCTAGGATCGAGTTCTTGAGTAGTCTTGTCCTGTTCTCATAGCTTCCGCCGTATTCACCGGGGCGGTAGAATCCTGATGCCACTTCCTGGAAGAGGTAGCCGTGGCACTGCTTGATGTCGACGGCGTCGAATCCTGCCTCTTTGGCAAGCCTTGCGCCTTCGCCGAACTTTTCCTCCATGCTTTTTAGATAGTCATCGCTGACGATGCACGAGTCATCTGCAGCGCGGAACTGCTCAAGCCAGGGATGGCGGTATGCAATGAGCGGAGAAGGCCTGTTGTTCGGGTTTGAGTAGCGTCCGGAGTGGTTGGCCTGACAGACAAGGAACGGTGCATAGCCGTTCTTCTTCAGTCCCGCTTCCTTTATCTCGTCAGTGAGCTTTCTGAATGCACCGACGTTATCGGGAGTGAGGAGAAGCTGTGTCATGCTGCTTCTTCCTTCCTCGACGAAGCTTATTGCCTCGAACCACATCACTGCGGCTCCGCCTTCGGCAACTTTTCTGTAGCGCATAAGTGTGTAGTCGGACGGACTGCCGTCGGGAAGGGAGTCAGCTCCCTCCATCGGGGCCGAACCCAGTCTGTTGTCGAATGTGAAGTTTCTCACTCTCAGCGGTGTCGAGAGTATTTTCGTGTTCTCTGCAAAGGGAAGCTCGAAGCCGAGCTCCGTGCATCTGTTCTTGAGTTCCTCCAGTGTCCTGTAGTGGAATTTTTCGTGTGCTGCCATTATCGTTTCCTTCTTATCTTACGTTCCTGTTTTCCCTGTAGCCGCGCCATACGTTCTCGAAGAAGTCGTCATCAGCCGGAATGGGGCGTACCTTTCTCCATGAGAAGGAGCATTTTCCCCCTCTGTATGTCATCTCCTGGATGTACTCATCCTTCTCGCCGCTGTCGAGCGTGAAGGTGAACGTATCGGGAAGAGAGGGGTAGGGCTTTGTTCCGCCTCCGTCCGTGTAGAGTGCGCTTCCACGGCTCTTACCACCTTCCGTTATGTAGTTTACCATGCTCTCGAGATAGCACTTCTGTGTAATGAGCATATCTTTCAGTCTGTAGACATCCTTGAGTTCTTCGGGAGATGAGTATCTTACCTTTTCGGTGAAGGATGAGAGGAGTGTGTCTATCTCCTCAAGAAGTGCCTTCATCTCCACATCGTTGCGGATGGCTCCTCCTGCTGCGCTCATCTTCTTCTGGAGATTGTCAATTATTGACGAGACGTTGCTTTCCTCTCCCTTCGTCGATGATGCGATATCTTCAACATCCTCCATGCAATTGTTGAGGACTGACTCGAACTCCTCTCCTGTGTGGGCGTTCTCGTCTCTCCTCTCCGAGATGTAGAGAGCGGCACGTGCAGAGCCCACCTGACCTGCGTTGAGCGCAGATCCTCCCGGGCGGTAGATGCCGTGGCTTCCTGCTGCCTCTCCGACGACGAAGAAGCCGCCGATGTTGCTTTCCCACCATGCGTTGATGTCGAGACCGCCGTTGTTGTGCTGTGCACACAGGGCAATCTCCAATGGCTCTTTTTCGATGTCGACTCCCTTGTCGTGATAGAAATCGATTGCCGGACTATTCATTATCCTGAGTCTCTCGACAGGAGTCTTCACAAGTGCGTTTGCCTTCTTCAGGTAGTCATAGGCTTCCTTACTGAGCACATCGAACGAGAAGTTTCCTTCCATCGGGTCCTTCGTGAAGTCCAGGAATACTCTACGTCCCTTTGACTCTTCGATGTAGACGAGAATGTCGATTATCGAACTGCCGCCATTGACCTTTCTCACGTCAAACGGCCACTGGTAACCCTTGAGGAAGACCGAAGTCAGAAGGTCGGACGGGGATGAGAAGAAGGACGAGAGGAACTCCCTCTCGTCAGAGCCGTCCTCTTCTGTCGAGATGAAACGGGGGAGTACCTGCATGTAGGTACCCGAGACATTCCATCTGGGATTGACGGAGGCCAGTCCGAACTGCCACTCCGTGAGATTCCTGCCCCTGACGCCGGCTTCGAATGCAAGTCCCGTCGATCCGTGCTGCGAAACAGGATAGACGGAAGAGGAATATATTCCGCTAGGACCGCCTGTTGCCCATACTACGTTCTCCGCTTCTATCGTTACGTATGTGTTCCTGTCCTTGTCGAGGGCAATGAGTCCGTATGTCTTCCTGCCGTCGGAGAGAATCCTTATTACCTGAAGTCTGTCACGGTAGGGAACACCGAGACTTCCGGCTTCCTTCTCGAGTGACCGTGTCATCTCGCGCGATGTGTAGGGACCGATGCTTGTAGCCCTGGTTCTGGGGTCGTGGTCTGTCTTGTAACCCACGTATTCACCCCATCTGTTGACGGGAAAGGGGAGACCCAGGAGACAAAGGTGCATGAAGCCCTGTGTGCTGAGTGCAGCTTCCGCGAGTGCTATGTCGCCGTCGACAGCCTTTCCGTTGAAGAGCGTTTCGGCCATTGCCCTGACGGAGTCGCTTTCTCCTCCGCTGAGTGTGAGCTTGTAGTATGTCTGCTTGTCGGAGCCTGTGTTGCGGCTTGTGCCGGCATTCTTGTCCTCACTGATGAGGAGGATGTCATCCACTCCGTTCTTCTTGAGACAGACGGCCGTATTGTAGCCGCTGGCTCCTGTACCGACTATTACGGTATTTACCTTTATCCTTTCGTTTTTCATTTTAAGCCTCTACAGTCTCTTTATATGGAAGCCGCCGTCGATGTCGATGTGGTTACCTGTCGTGTAGAGGAACCTGTCAGAAACAAGTGCGCTTACGGCGTTTGCGACATCCTCCGGTTTTCCCCAGCGTGCGATGGGGAAGAGCCCCTCGGCGATGAGTGCATTGTACTTTGCTTCGACAGCGGAAGTCATGTCAGTTGCGATGACACCCGGTCTCACTTCGTTGACAAGTATTCCATCTCCTGCGAGCCTGTCGGCATAGAGCGTCGTCAGCATGCTGATTCCCGCTTTCGATACGCAGTACTCGCCGCGAGATGTGCTCGACACTTCTGCAGAGCATGAGGAGACGTTGACGATGCATCCTCTTCTTCCGTTCACGAGTTCCTGCTTAACCATCACCTTGGCAACAGCCTGCGTCATGAACATGTTGCCCTTCGTGTTTATTGACATGACCCTGTCCCACGATTCCTCTGTCATCTCGAGAATGTCGGCTCTCACTTTCGGTGCAACGCCGGCGTTGTTGACAAGTACGTCGATACGGCCGAACTTCTTCACGGCTTCACTGACGATTCTCTCCCTGTCCTCACTCTCAGCGACATTGGCCTTCACGTAGAGAACCTCGGCTCCGAGTGACTCGACTTCCTTTACGGCCTGAGCGTTCTTTTCCCTGTCACCTGTTGCAACCATGACGATGTTGTAGCCGTCGGAGGCGAGAGTTTTTGCTGTTGCAAGTCCTATCCCCCTTGATGAACCTGTTATTATTGCTGTCTTTTTCATTTGATTTCTTCCTTTTCTGTATCTGTATCCATACTTTCCATTTCAATTCCATCCAGGAAAACCGCATCTCCGTCTTCGGCATAGACAGCGAAGAGTGCTCCCGTGAAGCACATGTTCATGCACCCCTCAGCCGCAAGACCGTACACCGTGGCCTTTCCGAGGAATCTGGCCCCGGCATAGAACCGGTAGTTCTCGTCGTCGGACCTTATCTCGAGATTGAGAGTGTCCATGCTCTGTGAGAGAGATATGTTCTCCGTCACGGCCTCGAAGTCGTGCACGTGTCTTATAAGTGAAATTCCGACCGAATCCTCTTTTTTCGTCACCTGCATCCTGTAGTGGTAGTCACACGAGAGATAGACCGTTATTCCCGCCTGAGCTGTGAGCGACGTGAGGTCAAGTGTGACCTTCATCCTCTCCCTGAATCCCCTCTGTCTGAAGAGAAGCATCGTCGGATGTGTGAGAGGCTGGTTGATGTTCTCGTCGCCGTGGAGCGTGAGCGTCCGGTTTTTCCTGTCGACCAGGTAGCATCCGTCCTTCGCTTCCCTGAGTTTCAGATAAGGGTACTTTCCGAGATCCTCCGAAAAGGAGACCGAATAGTCCTTCGCGCTTTTCTGCTGCGGTCCGCATTCGTACTCGAGTTCGACGTTGCCACCCTCTCCGATGACAGGCCAGCCGTCTTTCCATTCAACAGGTGCAAGGAATGTCTCGCGTCCGAGATGATGCAATAGGGGCCTGGGCTTTACACGGATGGCAAGGAACACCGCCCACCACTTTCCGTCGCTGTCCTCGATGAGATCTGCGTGCCCCGTAGCCTGAATGGGGTGTCTCTTTCTTGAGACATGGGAGAGAATGGGATTATTGGGGTTCTGTTCATACGGGCCGAAGATGTCCCTCGAGCGCAGAATCACCTCGTGGTGTCCGTACTCCGTGCCGCCTTCAGCCTCCATGAGGTAGTACCAGCCATCCTTATAATAGATGTGAGGTCCTTCGACGGAGGGGCCGCCGCAGCCGGAGGTCAGGAGCCTGAGTGGCCCTTCGAGCTTACCCGTATCGGGATCGATGAATGCTCCTACAATCCCCTTGACTCCGTCCGCCTTGCCGTTTGATGCGTAGAAGCATCTTCCGTCCGGAAGGAATGTCAGGGACGGATCGATTCCGTCCTTTACTATGAATGCCGGATCCGACCATTCACCCGATTCTATGTCATCTGTGTGGACGACGAAGTTCCCGAGGGTGTACTTGTTCGTGGTCACGACGTAGAACCGTCCGCTGCCGCTGACGCGGATTGTTGCTGCATAGAGACCGGAACTCGCCCTGGCTGAGGAGAGGTCCAGCTGCCCGGGCCTTGAGAGGACGCCGCTTACATAGTCCCAGTTTACGAGGTCTCGACTACGCCACAGCGTGACACCGGGAAAATACTCGAAAGTCGAGTTCACGAGGTAATACCAGCCGTTATAGTACGTGACTGAGGGGTCCGGAGCAAAGCCGGGTATGACAGGATTCTTGAACATAGCCCGATTATTGCAGAAGCGGAAAGAAAAAACACCTGTAAAGTTTTTCTGTCAGAATTTAATTTTGAGCATTTTTCTTAATACTAAGGCTGTTATTTCTTGTGTTTTAACGAAAAGTTGCTCCAAAAAACACGAAATTGACAAAAATCGGCGTAAAATTCTGACACATCGAGTTTTCATTTTGTCAATTTTTTCTATTTTGAGAGTAGGGCATACTACTTAGCGAAAAAGGCGGTCAGTATGAAAAAAAATCAACTGCAGAAATCACAGGATTTACCTCTCGGCCTCAAGATGAAGAAGGACTGGTCCAAATATAAGACCCTTTATTTCCTCTTCATTCCGGTACTCCTCTATTACATCATCTTCCAGTACGGCTCGATGTTCGGTCTAATCATCGCATTCGAGGATTACAAGCCCAGACTGGGCTTCTTCGGTTCGAAGTTCGTCGGCCTCAAGCATTTCAGGAACTTCTTCAAGGACTATTACTTCAAGAGAACGCTTTTGAACACTATCAGGATATCGGTAACGAACCTCATATTCACGTTCCCGTGTCCTATTCTCCTGGCTATCTTCATCAGCGAGCTCAGAAGCCGCAAATATTCCAAGTTCGTGCAGACAATCACGTACATTCCGCATTTCGTATCCGTTGTCGTCGTGACAAGCATCCTCATGGATCTCACCTCACGCACCGGTGCTGTCACCACATTCCTCTCCCATTTCGGATTCGAACCCGTGACGATGCTCAACGAACCGAAGTACTTCCTTCCTCTCTACATCATCTCAAACATCTGGCAGAACGTGGGATGGAACTCAATCATCTACCTTGCAGCACTTTTGAGTATCGACGCACAGCTCTATGAAGCTGCAAAGATAGACGGGGCAGGGAAACTCAGACAGCTCTGGTCAATCACTCTGCCGTCACTTCTTCCGACAATCGTCATCATGCTTATCCTCCAGATAGGAAAGATGTTCAACGTCGGTTACGAGAAGATCATCCTCATGTACAACTCCCTCACATACGAGGTTGCGGATGTCATCAACACATACGTCTACAGGGAGGGTCTCCTCAACATGAACTACTCGTATGCATCTGCCGTCGGTATGTTCAACTCCGTCGTATCGTTCATCCTCGTCTGGAGTACGAACAAGATATCGAACAGGCTCACAGGATCGGGTCTCTGGTGATGGGAGGAAGAAAATGAAAGTCAAATATACATCAGGCGAACAGGTTTTCCACGCATTTGTCGTACTTATCACCATACTTCTCGTCCTTGCGGTAATCATCCCGCTCATGAGCATTGTATTCGCTTCCTTCTCCGACCCGTTCGAAGTAATGAAGCATACGGGTATCTACTGGCATCCCGAGAAGTTCTCCCTCTACAGCTACAAGATGGTCTTCCAGGACAAGAGCATCCTCA
>CAVFYD010000023.1:0-27556 GCA_963626615.1 Sphaerochaetaceae bacterium | reverse complement strand
TTGAAAATCATCAAAATCTAATGATATGAACCTTTGAAAATTAACAATATCTCTTATTTCATCACCGTTTTTTTTGTTCACTTCTGCTTTTCGTGTTTTCTTATCGATTCTATTCTTTCTGAAAGTGTCGGATGCGAGTATTCGGTCACAACAATCCAGGGATGTGGATTGATTTCTGAGAGGGCTTCGTTCATGAGACGCTTGAGTGCGCTGACGAGTGCCTCTCCGTAGCCTTCTTCTGCCGCGAATGCATCCGCTTCGTATTCGTGCTTCCGGCTTATCGAATTGAGGAAGGTGTTGAATGGGATGGTTACAGGCCATGTTATCGTACTCAGGAGAAGGAAGGCGAAGAAATAGTTCTCTTCTTCAAAACCGAATGCCGTGAAGAGGGCGCTGAAGCCGAGAAGCACTCCGAATGCGGCTATCATGATGACGGAACTTATGAGAGAGAAGGGGAGTGTCTTGAGTACATGCCTGTATTTCGCATGTGCGAATTCGTGTGCGAAGACTGCCACGATTTCGTCTGAGGTGAAGTTATTCATGAGATTGTCGTCTATCGATATTGTCTTTTTTCTCAGGCCCGAGCAGAAGGCGTTGGCCTTCGTCGTACGGCGTGAGGCATCCCTGACGACTATTCTCTTCACCCTGACGCCGTACTTCGTGCAGAGGGAGAGAAGCTTATCTCTCAGTTCTCCTTCCTCTAGCGGTGTGAAGGTGTTGAAGAGTCTCATAAAAAGCATGAGAAGAAGGTTGGCAAATAGCGAGAATACAATCACAGCAGCTGCAGTCCAGACTATCGCGATTATGCCGAAACGGGTGAAGAAGAATATTATCACCGAGATGAGAAGAGAGGTGAGGACCATCGACACGATGAATGACTTCATCCTGTCGAGGAAGAATGTTTTCTTCGTTGTCCTGTTCATTCCGTATTTTTCCTCGATGACGAAGGTATCGTAGTAGGAGAAAGGCATCTCGATTATCCGGTCTATGAGAGTGAAGATGAGTATTACGAGGAAGTACCTGGGGTAGATGTTCAGTGGGGAAAGTGCATTGAATACTGACGAATAGACATTCCCGACAAGGAGAATCAGATCTGCAATCATCCCTGTGGCCGAAGAGAGAAGCTGAGTTCTGAGATTATCCTTCCTGTAGGCCTTGTAGAGACTGTAGCGCGTGCTGTCGTATACATCCTTCACCTCATCCGGAAGCTCACGCTTTGCCGCCGATGCCGAGAGGTACAGAAGGAGGATGGAATACAGTTCCTCTGCTATGAAGAGAATTATGACAAAGGCCCTGGTCATTCTGCTGTTTCCTCCTTCATGCTGACCAGCAGGTGCGACGGCGCGAACATCAGCGTAAAGAGAAGGAGTATGTAGTTGCTGTCGATAACGGCGGAGGAGAGAAACATCAGACCCGGCAGAAGGGACAGCAGCACACTTCTCGCTTTCGACGGCTTCTTCCAGAGAATGAGCCATACGAGGAGATAGAGAAGAAGGAAGATGCACGGAATGAGGTAGGATAGCAGTCCCTCGTGCTTTTCCGCTTCATATTTCACGCAGAAGAATACCATGACACCCCAGCGTCCCGTCTTTTCAAGGAGAAGGAGAGTCTTGTTCGGTTTCGGGTTTTCTTTTTCCCCGTCTCCTTTCTTCTTCTGTTTTTCAGCTTCATAGAATACCGAAGGTGCGAGAAGAACAAAGAGTAGTGCCATGTTTATCGGATAGAAATTGAACATGGCACAAATATACAGCACTTTGGCGCAAGGGAAAAGGAATGGCCCCGTTTTTGATACGGGACCTCAATATTGAGCGAAGACGGAGACCTCCCGGTCTGTGTCTTCCTGCCGCCTTATGCCTCTTCGTGCCACTTCCTTCCATAGTAGCAGTCAAGGTAAAGGGCCTTGATCTGGCTGATGAGAGGATAGCGCGGATTCGAGCCCGTGCACTGGTCGTCGAATGCCTTGACGGAGAGAGTGTCGACTGCAGCGAGGAAGTCCTCTTCCTTCACTCCCCATTCCCGGATTGACTGAGGGATACCCAGTTCCTTCTTGAGACTCTCGATACCTTCTATCAGCTCTTCGACTCTCTCCTCGAGTGTCATGTCGGGAGTTGTGACAACGTACTCGGTGTTCTTCGTGTTGTTGACAGGTGTCGCGATGTAGTCCGCAACACGCGCATATCTTGAAACGACTGACGGGTATTCGTACTGCGGGAATGCAGCCATCTTCGTCGGGTTGTCGTTCGCGTTGAAGCGTATGATGTTCGTCAGAAGCAGGGCATTTGCCATTCCGTGAGGAACGTGGAACTGTGCTCCGAGCTTATGTGCCATCGAGTGGCAGAGCCCGAGGAATGCGTTACTGAATGCCATGCCGGCCATTGTCGACGCATCATGAACCTTCTCCCTGGCCTTCTTGTCTGTACCGTCCCTGTAGGCAAGCGGAAGATACTTGAATATGACTCTTGCAGCTTCGAGCGAGAGTGCGTTCGTGAAGTCCGTGCTCATGCTCGACACCAGTGCCTCGAGAGCATGTGTCAGTACGTCGATACCGCAGGATGCAGTAAGTCCCTTCGGCTGCCCCATTGCGAGTTCGCTGTCGATTATCGCCATGCTGGGCGTGAGAGCATAGTCCGCAATAGCCCACTTCATTCCCGTCTTCTCGTCGGTGATGATGGCAAACGGTGTCACTTCGCTTCCCGTTCCGCTTGTTGTCGGTATACATACGAGCTCTGCCTTCTTTCCCATGTTCGGGAAAGCATATACCCTCTTTCTTATATCCATGAACCTCAGTGCGAGACCTTCGAACTTCACTTCCGGATGCTCGTAGAGAAGCCACATTATCTTTGCCGCATCCATCGGGGAGCCACCGCCGACTGCGATGATCACATCGGGGTTGAATGCGTTAACCATCTGCATTGCCACGTTGATGGTTCCGAGTGTCGGATCCGGCTTTACCTGATGGAAGACCTCCGTTTCGATTCCGATGAGCTTGAGCGTATCCGTTATCTTGTCAATCATGCCTGAAGAGAAGAGGAAACTGTCCGTGACGATGAATGCTCTCTTCTTTCCTTCGAGTTCCTGCAGTGCCACAGGGAGGCATCCGTATTTGAAATAGACCTTCGGGGGAAGTTTGAACCAGAGCATATTCTCTCTCCTTTCTGCAACAGTCTTGACGTTAAGAAGGTGCTTGGGACCCACATTCTCGCTGATGGAGTTGTTGCCCCAGCTTCCGCAGCCGAGCGTGAGACTCGGCTCGAGGCGGAAGTTGTAGATGTCTCCGATGGCTCCCTGGGATGCCGGCATGTTGATGAGCACACGGCTTGTCTTCACGATACGGCCGTACATGTTGACCTTGTCGTCCTGCTTTTCATCACAGTAGAGAACGGATGTGTGTCCGAAGCCTCCGAGTGCAATCAGGTCAGCAGCCATTCTGCATCCCTCCTCGAATGAGGAACACTCGTACATGCCGAGGACAGGGGAGAGCTTCTCGTGTGCAAACGGCTCTTCCATGGTGATTCTCTTCACTTCCCCGATGAGAACCTTTGTCTTCGGATCAACTTCGAATCCTGCTATCTCGGCAATCTTCACCGCACTCTGGCCGACGATAACCGGGTTTACGGAGCCTCTCTTCGGGTCGAGGATGATGGGGGAGAGCTTTGCCGCTTCATCCCTAGTGAGAAAGTGAGCGCCTTCCTCCTTAAGAAGCTTCTTCATCTCCTTATAGACGTTCCTGTGGCATACGATTGTCTGTTCGGATGCGCAGATCATGCCGTTGTCGAATGTCTTACTCATCAGAATTGATGCCGTTGCCATCTTCAGATCAGCACTCTCGTCGATGAGGGCGGGGGTGTTTCCGGCTCCGACCCCGATGGCGGGCTTACCCGAGGAGTATGCACTCTTCACCATTCCCGGTCCGCCGGTAGCGAGAATGAGGTTTATGTACGGGTGCTTCATGAGGTAATCGGTCTTCTCGAGAGTGGGATTCTCTATCCATCCCACAATGTTCTCCGGTGCCCCTGCCTTCACCGCTGCCTCGAGTACAGTACGTGCTGCGTCGACAGTGCACTTCTTTGCCCTCGGATGGGGGCTGAAGATTATGGCATTACGGGTCTTGAGAGCAATAAGCGCCTTGAAGATTGCCGTACTTGTCGGGTTGGTTGTCGGTATGATTGCACATATGACTCCCTTGCTCTCTGCTATCTTCTTGATGCCGAAGCCCCTGTCCTCCTCTATGATGTCACAGGTTTTGTCATCCTTGTATTTGTTATATATGTATTCAGCTGCGAAATGATTCTTGATGACCTTGTCTTCGATGATTCCCATCCCTGTCTCCTCGACTGCGTCGATGGCAAGGGGAATGCGGGCGTTGTTTGCTGCGATTGCGGCGGCACGGAAGATCTCGTCAACCTTCTCCTGAGGGTAGGATGAGTAGATTCTCTGTGCGTCCTTTACTTTTGTTATCATCTCCTCGAGTTCCTTCTGTCCTTCGAAGAGTGCGGTGTTTTCTGACATGCTGATTTGCTCCTTAATTATCGATACAAACTTATAGATAAAATTGTATTCGTTGTCAATATGATAATCGGAAAATAATCAGACTGTGTTCGTAATTTGTTAAGATATAGTTAATTAAATTTTAAAAAAAATAATATTTATGTTTTTCGGTATGCTGTCGTCACTAATGCGATATAGATTCGCAGGTCTTTCTGCATGTTCTTCCGTCAGAGAAACACAGACCTGAGGTGAATAGGAATGCCTCCCGGAGGAGGCAGTTCTCAGAGAGCAAGTGTTACGGATGCTGTCAGCTGCAGGTCGTTCTGTGCTCCGGTTTTGTTTCCGGTGCTCTTCGTGTACACGAATCGTGATACCCAGTCGGCTTCAACCGAGAATGATACACCCGGCCATGAGAAGAGACTTTCGAGGTCGGCATTACCCTTGAGTCCCGCAACGCAGAAGTAGGTTATGTTGTCGCCGTACGGTGTGTCGCCTCGGAGGTTTGCCCAGTCGTCGTTGTTTCCGTCGCTGTTGTGTGATGTGTAGATGTTCACCTCTCCCTTCTGTACGAAACGCGAGAAGACGGTAACATCCCAGTTATGGATGCTTGCGTATTCTGCATTGAGTTCAAGCATCCTCGTGTCTCCGCCGTATGTGAAGCCGACGTAATCGAAGCAGTTTACGAAGTATGCCGTCCCGGCGATGGCGTTGTAGCGCGTGTTACGGATGAAGTCGACTTTGTCTCTTCTGTAGAGCATCGGGGTTGTCTTTGCGTATTCACCGTAAAGAGTGAGAGTTCCGTCTTTGAGATTTGTCGTATACCTCAGGCCGCCGATTATTCCGTATGAACTTGTCTGACTGTCGTCCTCGTTCGGAGCCTGTGCCTGGTCGATACCGAGCTGACCGTAGAATTCGAATCCCTTTGTGACGAGAACGTTGATGTCAATGTATGCGAAGGCATTGAACATATCCCTGTTGTTGAGATTGTGATAGATGAATGACGGGTTGAGATATTCAAGATCAAGTGTCTTATACCTGTACATCACATTTTCGCTGAGCGTGAATGAAACCCTGTCAAGAACTCTGAACTCAAGTGTATGTATGAGATAGGCACGGCTCTCCTCGTTCATCGGCTCTCCTGATTTGATAATCGAGTTCATGAAGAGCATTACGAAATCATATTTGAAATAGTTTGAGAAGAATGTCAGGCGTGCATAGTCGCTGAATGTGTGGTCATCGACAAGAAGGTTGCTTGATGAGGCATTTCCGAGAGTGAGCCTGTCGCGGTTTACGGAGAAGTTCCAGTTCTTTCCTCCAAAGGAGAATACGGCGCGGCGGGGCCATATGAAGGAGAAGTGAGTTGTGTCGAAGAAGATGTTCGTCATGAAGGAGGAGGCGAACTGGTTGGACCAGCTGATAAAATAGAGATTCGGATCTGTGAATTTATATGAGCCCACATAGCCGTCTTTGGAGAGTCTGCCTCCCTCCGATGTGCTGTACTGTGTGAATGTGTCGAGTCTGTCGACACGGTTATGACGGAAGTGGAGGTCGCTTGTCGTGTAGAAGTTGTCTCCGCTCGTGAATTCGACATAGAGTTTCAGAAAAGATTTTCTCTCGTCGTAGGTTCTCTCCCAGTCGTACTCGGTCGTGAATTCTTCGCTGTTTGTATGTGCGTACATCTCCGCCGTCGTGTCGAAACCGACGTTGACGCCCAGATCTTCCCCAAAGTTCCATCTCAGGCCGCTGTTGACTCTGTTCTCTATCTTTCTGTAGAGCTCTTCGCCATAGGATGAGAGGGAAGTTAAATCCACTCTCTCAAGCATCATCCTCACTTCGCTTTCCGACCATGGTCTCTTCGTTGACGGCCGCACGAGAGAAGCCTCGCTGTAGAGAGCATCCATATCGCTATAGATGGAGTCCTCAGGATCGAAGACTATCGCGTTGTTGGTGTATGCAGAAATAGAAAAGAGGGCCAGGATAAGAATCAGAATGAGTATAATGTTTTTCTTCATAAGATATTCCCTTCCATAACAGTAGACCACATGCTGGACCGCTTTTCAAGTGAAACGGGACGCCAAAATCAGTCATATGTACATTTTTTGTTGACAGTGCGGAAGCCGGGACCTTATGCTTGAATAGAGCTATTAATTACTTTCAATAAGAAAGGTGGGTAACAATGAAGAAAACAATCATCATTATATTGGCATGCATTCTTGCGCTTGCATCTCTCTCTGCCTACTCGAACCAGCAGAGAATAATCAGTGTTGATTCTCCTGCCTACAAGGCAATGGAGAACCTCTATATACTCGCGGGAAAGAGCCTTCCGTCATCATCGGGTCCCTGGAGCGAGAACGAGATGACACTCATGCTCGGAAAGATCGACTACGAATCCCTCAATGAAACGGGTAAGTCATTATACGACTATATATACAGCATAGTCGTTTCCGAGCCCGGTCTTCAGTACAGCGACAACTTTGCCATGACATTCGGTCTCGAGGCCAATCTCGAGGGCTACCTCCATACCGACACAGTGAATGTCGTTGATGAGGATGACTGGTTCCACGGTTTCACATCCCGTAAGCCTTTTCTGAATCTTACATTCGAGTCATGGCCTGGCAACAACTTCTACGGCTACTTCGAATTCACGCTTCAGAATAACTACGGCTACGATGTGGCTCTGGCTAAGGGAAGCAATAATGCGCTCTACAACAATACGTTCAACTTCAACGTTCCGTTCGTGAATGCGCTTCTCTTCTCGAAGCCTTCCAACGGCGATGCATTTGCAGACTTCGACTGGACGTTCCCGTACAAGGCTCTCGTTTCTGTCGGCGGAGACCACTGGAACTTCGCTGCAGGAAGAGACAGGCTCAGCTGGGGTAGCGGTGAGACAGGAAACCTCATGCTCTCATCTTCTTTCCCGAAGCAGACATTCGCACGTTTCAACACCTATTACAACGCTTTCAAGTATTCAATCGTTGCTGCTGTATACCCGGGAGTCGATGCAAAAGAGTCACAGTATGATAGCCTTGAAGGCTGGAAGGCTCTCGTAACTCACCGTCTGGAGTTCAATCTCTTCCACGATAAGGTCGGCATCGTCGTAAACGAGGCATGCATGTTCTGGTCATCCGAGGCTAAGGATAATTTCAGCATTGCCCAGATCAATCCGTTCGGCTTCATGCATAACGAGTACATTGCGGGAAACGCAAACTCGCTTCTTGTATTTGAGGCTAACTACACTCCGATCAGGGGCGTTAATGTCTATGCTCAGGCGGCTGTCGATGAGTTCTCAGGTCCAGGAGAGGGCAGAACCAATCCTTCAGCATTCGGTATTCTTGCCGGTGCAAAGGGAACGATGACACTCGGAAAGGGAATTCTCTACGGAAGCTTCGAGTTCGCAAAGACAGACCCGTTCCTGTACATAAGAGGACTTCACTATTCGGAGAAAAGGGAAGATTACAGAGGCTACGGCTTCACGGCTGCACTCAGAACGATTTCATGTGACAGGATTACTCTCCAGAACAAGTTCGTCACATACACATACGGCAATGACGTCATCCTCTTCGACGGAAAGATCAACTATGAGGTCCCGGAAACATTCAGAGTCGGATTCGAAGCAATGTTCCTCCAGAGCGGTTCCATGAACGGGGACAGTTACTGGGGAATGTACAGGAATAATGAAGCACTTGGCGATTATTCGGATGCTCCGGATGTTAAGACTCCGACAACATATGATCCCTTCGATCCGGCAGACTATGACCCTGCTGCAAAGAAAGTTCTGCAGGAGCATGCAGTCGAGAAGTCTGTTATCCTGTCGCTCACCGGAGAATATGATATCCTCTCGAACTTGAGCGTATACGGAATTGCCGACTTGCTCATCGTCCGGAATAAGGGAAATGTCCAGGACAGGAACAGCTCTGACTTCCAGTTCACGTTCGGAGTCAGCTACTCGCTCTGATTTTTATTCACTTTCCTTTTCGTCGTCCGCTCTTCAGAGGGTGGACGATTTTCATTCCATTGATGATAATACCCAATATGTACAGATACTATCTTCTCGAAGTCCTTACGCAGGTTGCAATCGCAGCCTATTCGCCATATATCCAGATAATCCTCCGCAACAAGGGGTTCTCGTACTCCCTCGTCGGCGTCATGATTGCAGTCGGACAGGCTGCGGCCATCGTGGGACCTCTTGTCATATCTTCACTGACGGACAGGACGGGAAGAACAAAGCCGTTTCTTGTGCTGTCGGCTGTGTTTTCGCTTTTTTTCGGCTCATTCTTCTTCCATTCGGGAAGTGTGGGTGTCACGGCACTGTCCATATTTCTTCTTGATGCCTTCTTCTGGTCACTCAATCCTCTCTCTGACGGCTTTCTGAACCGCAAGATCCGGGGAACAGGGGCAAATTACGGCACCCTCAGGGCATGCGGAACCTTCGGTTACATGATTGCCCTCACGCTCTTTGCCGTCACCGGCTTTCCCGACGAGAGCAGAAACTCCTCGATTTTCGTCTGCTTTGTCATCTTTCTTGTACTCTTCATCATATCGGCACTCCTCCAGACGGATGACAGAAGGGAGAGAAAGGAGGAGAAGGGAAAGTTCTTCTCCTTCTCATGGTTCAGCAGGGATTTCTATATCTTCATGATCATTGTGGCCTTCACGCGTATCGGACAGTCTGTCGTGGAAAAGCTCCTTGCTTCATACATGACGGAGCACCTGGGGCTCGGAAGCTACTTCTCGCTCTTCATAGCAGTCGGGGCATTCTTCGAGTTCCTGTGCATGATTCTTTTCGGAAGACTTCTGTCGGCGCGTCGTGTGACACCGGCATTCATGCTCTTCATTTCGGCAGTGGCTCTTACTGTGAGGCTCCTTTTATATCTTATTCCGTCGATATGGGTTTTCCTTCTGGCGCAGACACTGCACGGTCTGACATTCGGAGCTCTTCATGTTGCCGCAACGACATATACGGCACGCACCGTGTCGAGTGAGCACTATGAAATGGGAATGTCAATCTACTGGGCCCTTGCAACTAATCTTCCGGAGCTTTTCGGATCGCTCTGCGGAGGTTTTGTAATCGACAGTATGGGTTATCCCTCTCTGTTTACCATCTATGCGGTCTTCCCGCTCATTGCCGCGATACTGTGCATTGTCTTCAGGAAAAGGATATCAGAGGAGAGGGGATGACATTCTCTTCCTGAGTTTCCTGAAGTAGACAAGATAGCTTATCGTGATGAGAACGCTGCACAGCAACCATCCGAAGGGGTAGCCCATCGCGATGGGGAGTATTGTATTGGAGATGTAGTTCTTCATCACATAGAGATAGGCCTGGCGCGCGAAGACGAACGAGAAGAGCATGATGACCATCGGAACCTGACTCTTTCCCGCACCTCTGAGCGAGGAGCCGTATACCTGGTTGAAAGTACAGAGAAGATAGAAAGGTGAGAGAGTCTGCAAAAAGAGCGTTCCGTATTTCACGACTTCGCCTTCCTCGGCGGAGATGAAGAACTCGACGACACGCGGTGCGAAAGTGATTACCGGGCCGATGAGGATTGCCGTCGACATGAGGGCGAGCAGTAGGGCTCTGTTCGCGCCCTTCTGTGCACGCTCTATGTCCTTTGCCCCGATGTTCTGTCCCACGAAGGTCATTGCAGCGAGGCCCAGCGTCTGCATGGGAAGGAATAGAATCTGATCGACCTTGGAGTATGCAGTCCAGCCTCCCATGACATCGGTTCCGAAGTAGTTGATGTACGACTGGACGAAGACGTTGGAGAAAGCGGTTACGGCCATCTGTATAGCTGACGGAAGACCGATGAGGATGATTGAAGAGAGAATCTTCACGTCAAAACACATCTTCCTGAAGGAGAGACGCACAGGGGATGTCGTCCTGAAGAGTGCAATGACGACAAGAAGCGCCGAGACTCCCTGTGATATTATCGTGGCCCATGCGACTCCGGCAGTACCCCAGCCGAAGCAGATTACGAACACGAGGTCCAGCACTATGTTCATCAGTGCAGATACAACAAGGAAAATGAACGGCAGACGCGAGTTCCCGACGGCACGGAAGATGGAGGAACCCATGTTGTAGATCATGAGGCCCATGATGCCGCCGAAGTAGATATTAAGATATATTGCCTGCTCCACGGCAACTTCCTCAGGAGAGCCCACCATCCTTATGAATACGGGAACCATGCATACCCCGATTACGGTCATCAGAAGCCCCAGAATCAGCATGAAGACGACGAACGTGTGAGTCGCCCTGGAGACATTCTTCTCGTCACCCGCCCCGAAGTACTGTGATATCACGACACTTGCACCCGTTGAGAATCCTCCGGCAAATCCTATGAGCATGTTGATTATCGAACTGACGGTACCGACAGCCGAGAAGCTGTTCTTGCCGACGAAGTTTCCGACACACCATGTATCGAATGTGTTGTAGAGCTGCTGAAACAGCTGCCCCAGGAGAATCGGGAATGCGAATGTTATGAGAAGGGGGATTATTTTTCCCTTCGTCATGTCGAGTGTGGATTTCGAGGTGGATGCCATATAAAGAAAAATACCCCTTTACTTTTTTTTTGTTAACCCCGTGGCGGAAATAATAGTCTATATTCATCCGATATGCATGAAACTCCGATTGAAGAAGCCCCGGATTCTGATTATAATTCTAAGTTATGGCATATAAAGAAGATAGTTTGGATAAGGTTATAGGTTCTCTCGGTTTCTCGTTCTCATCCCTTCCGTTCACTGCAGGTGATGTCGACATAAAGAAGGTTACGGCTCTCGCCGACCTCTTCCTGGAGGCGAGATTCAACTACTTCGACATATCGAGTGAATACAGAAGAGCTGCGACTGCGACTATCGACGCACTCTCCACGCGCTATTCGCGTTACTCCTACTGTCTTTCGACAACGGAGTCATCTCTTGACAACTATATTCCCCGTTTCGAGAGACTCGGAATCGGGTACTACGACTTCTTCGCCCTCGAGAACAGTGCTGTGACAGAGGAGAGTGTCTCCTTCCTCAGAGCGGAGAAGAATGAGGGGAGAATCAAGCACCTGGGGCTCAGATGGACGGGAGATGCGGAAACCCTGAAGGGCAAACTCGATGCCCACGATGGAATCGAATACGTAATCCTTCCTCTCTCCGTAAGTGATTTCCTCCTCTCGAGCGGAAGGAAGAAGTGCTACGATGTCGCTGTGGAGGAGCATGTGCCGGTCATCGTCGAGGCGGGTGGAAAGGAAAGAATGGAAGGAAGCTTTTCAGAGGAGAAGAAGGAAAAACTCGGGGAGAGACATCCCCTGTGGCCTCTTTTCCAGTGGAACCTGAGGTTCCTCTATTCCCTTGACGGCGTTGTTACTGTATCGATGCCTCTGGACGGAATCGACACAGCCAGATCTGCGATAAAGGCTCTGAGAGGATTCTCGTCGCTGAAAAGTGAAGATATTGCCCTCCTCCTGGAATGAAAAAACCGCCTGACATGGATAAGGCGGTAAAAAAGGAGGATTTATGAAAAAAATTTATTCAAACCCTTTACAGGGGAGAATTACATGTTAACCGGTTTTGATATCATCTCAACCACGAGGGAAGATATCACTTAGAAATAATTGTGTAAATACATTGAACACATAATTTTTCAGATTTTTCGAAAAACTTCTGTCTTCCGAACTGGGAATATTAAAAATCTGTGAGCTTCCGGCAGAAATCGGGCAAAAAAATAAGACACAGTTACCTGTGTCTTACGTTGCTCCCCGGGAGGGATTTGAACCCCCGACAGGGTGGTTAACAGCCACCTGCTCTACCGACTGAGCTACCGGAGAATGTCCTGACGAACAAACGAACTTTAAAGCAAACGCAGAGCATTGTCAATAGTGTATGAAAAAATAAATGAGAGGCCGGTTTCTGTTTTTCTGCACTTGCAGAATTCCTACCTTCTTTAGATTATATCCGTTCACTTGAGGAAATCTCGGTTGACGTTCCGTTTTCTTTGTTTTTTACTTCTCTGCTGTTTTTCAAATCTTAATGCAAGGAGCTGAAACATGAATAGAAATACAGGAAAAATCATGGTTTTAATTTCCATTCTGCTTTCTCTGGCACTGCTTACAGCCTGCAGCCCTGAGAGCAGCAACGCCCCCACGGGAAGTGTAGAGGTGTCATACGAAAATGAAGAAGGTGTCGCAGACGCGGCAAAATATGTAGTCGAACTTACGACCGAAAACGGAGACTCCATCGTAAAGGAGACAGAGGATAAGACAATCACCATCAGCGACGTTGCTGTCGG
Source organism: Sphaerochaetaceae bacterium (assembly GCA_963626615.1). Taxonomy (GTDB): domain Bacteria; phylum Spirochaetota; class Spirochaetia; order Sphaerochaetales; family Sphaerochaetaceae; genus Ornithospirochaeta. The sequence continues at coordinate 14,799 of CAVFYD010000023.1, read as the reverse complement.
CAACTGGACGGTAAGCGTTGCGGCACTTGATGCATCGGGTGCACCCGTCAGTGCTTCCTGTCAGAATCTGTCAGTATCGAAAAGTAAAGTGGCAAAGGCATCTCTCCTTCTCAGAGGAACAGCAACTGTCACAATCCATGCAAATAACATCCCTGACTATGCAGAGCACTACGTTCTTCTCGTTTCCTACGGCGATTACGGCCTCAGAAGCTACGTCATCGACAAGGGTGAACTTGACGGAAAGAAAATCACCGTTCCTGCCAGCACAACGCTGACATTCACGCTCAGGTCTATGAACAGGGAGTACGGTGTCATCAGCGAGTCAAAGTGGAAGAATTTTTCCATTATCGGAAGTACAGACGAGCATACTTTCGATCTGCAGGAGAGAAAATACAACATCGGTGATAAGGGCCCTGCAGGCGGAATCATCTTCTACGTCAATCCGAACTACAAGGCTGACGGCTGGAAGTATCTTGAAGCTGCCCCGACAGACTATGAGGACATAAAGGGTGTTGCCAACCAGAGAGTCTGCTTCGGCTATTATGTTCCGGAGGGAAAGAGGGGTATTGACGAAACCCAGATGGTCGGAACAGGCAGCAGCGACAGCAAGGAAATGGGTATGGGCAAGGAGAACACCGCAAAGCTCTATTCCACAATGGGTGAAAAGACCAGCGTAGAGCTGAGAAAGACAACACGCGGAACATATGCAGCACAGCTTATCTCCAACCTTACAATCAACGGCTACAGTGACTGGTTCATTCCCTCTGAAAAGGAAGCTGTTGAAATGGGTAATCACAAGACTGAACTCAAGCTTAGAGATGGGGAGAAGTCATATTATCTCACAAGCAATGAGGAAAACTGTGTTGACTGCTTTGTTCTGAGAATGAGCAGCAACACCTGTATTTCCTTACCAAAGGAAGACAATAATGTAAGCATAAGGGCAATCAGAAGATTCTGAGCACGGACGCTTCATTTTATGCAGGGCTCTTAGAGCTCTGCTGTCATTAAGAAAGCCGCCTCTTTTCCGGAGACGGCTCTTTTATTATCTTCTTGTCTTGAACTCTTTCGGTACCGGGTTTCTACCGTCCCAGATAATCTGCCTGAAGTGCATCGGGTCGGTGTTTCCTTCGGTGTTGACCATGAAGATGAGGGAGTCTTCGTTGATGTGAAGCGCATCCTTCAGCTTCTCGTCCTCGTTCTCGGTAAGGAGAGAGTAGAGTGCTCCGAGAGGAACGGCTCCGCTTTCGCCGCTGATTACGAACGGGTCACCCTTCAGCGGACAGGATAGGATTCTCATGCCGCGGGCTGCGATGTAATCGGGAACCTTGATGAAGATGTCGGCATTGTTATTGAGAACATCGAACGCAATCGGGGAGGGGTCTCCGCAGGCAAGTCCTGCCATGATTGTGTCAAGCTCACCCTTGACCGAGTGACAGACGCCGTCTCCGGCCTTGATTGACTCGTAGACACATGCAGCCTTATCCGGCTCGACAACGATGAAGAGAGGAGGATCCTCCGGGAAGAGTGCAGTGTAGAAGCCTACGACAGATGCAGCGAGTGCACCCACTCCTGCCTGGACGATGACGTGTGTCGGCTTCTGGATGCCCATGCCTGCGAACTGCTCCTGTGCTTCGAGAAGCATTGATGTGTAGCCCTGCATGATCCATGTCGGGATTTCGCTGTATCCCGGCCAGGATGTATCGGAAATCACGTACCAGCCGTTCTTCTTCGCGTCCTCTGCAGCCTGTCTTACGGCATCGTCATAGTTGCCGCTGACAACAGTCACTTCTGCGCCGTACTTCTTGATGGCGTCGATTCTCGCCTGTGTTGTTTCGCTGTGGACGTAGATCTTGCACTTGTGGCCCAGCATCTTGCTTGCCCATGCAAGACCTCTGCCGTGGTTACCGTCGGTCGCCGAGCAGAATACGATGTCACCGACCTTGTCATGGCATTCCTTGCTTACGAGGTACTCGAAAGTCAGTTCCTTGTCTTCCATTCCGAGAAGCTTCTTCATGAAGCGGTAGATGGCAAACGAGCCGCCCATAACCTTGAATGAATTGAGTTCGAGACGCTCTGCCTCGTTCTTGATGTATATACCGCCGACACCGAGCATATGGCTGAGGTTCGGCATTGCAAGAAGCGGTGTCATCTTGTAGCCTGGAATCTGGCGATGGAACTTTCTTGCTTCCCTTGCGATTGTTACAGGGAACATTTCCTTTGCCTTTGTCTGGTCTTTCTTACTCAGATCTCCATTGTTGTGGATAATGTATTCATAGTCATTAATCATAGTTAGACCCCTTATCGCCATACATGATAAATATTTTGAAGAAAATTGCAATATTCCGAAAGATATTTCTAAAAATTGTGTTATAACTCAAATATTTAATTAAAAATTAACAGGTTTTTGCTAAAACTGACATTCTGCGGGGCCCTCAGGTGCTTCGTGTGCCTGCTGAAGAAGGGGGCAAGACGGCAAAGGAACGGAAAAGCTATGAGGAGGATGCGGAAGATAAATCCGTAACTCTGGAAATGCATTGAATCACAGGATTCAAGATTTTCCACTCGAGTGAAAAATCTATATTAATAGCCGAATGTATACAAAATTGAACATCAGATTCTGTTTTTTATGTGTGATTTTAAGGCCTGCAGGATGGCAAACCGGATATGGAATAAAGCCGATTATCCAATCGTCTTATCATTCTGCTGAAGATAGAATCTCATTTTCTGTATCTTGATTTCTGCCTTCAGTTCCTCCTCTGTAGGCAGGTACAGTTTGTATTTTGAAGCAAAAAGCTGTTCGTTGCCATGCATAACAGAGTAACGGGCTATATCATCAGTGTCGGAACACAGGAGAATACCTATAGCCGGATTGTCTCCTTCTCTGCGCTTCAGCAAATCATCTGTCCATAAATATATCAGCATGAAAAAACAGGAGAATACACAATGTGAATCTTTTCTGATTGCAACTGTAACAGGAATTCTTGGACATAAAGTATAAAAAAGAACAAATGTGAGACTTTCCACTGAGTGGAAAATCTTGTTTAATTCAGATTTTAATGAAGTTATTATAATAAGTAAATTTATGGATATGTTTTGCCTGTTCACTTGTGGGCCCGGATTTGGGAAGAAAAGAACATATAGCCGAAATAATACATCTGTTGTGTTTGTGGAAATTGCTTCAGAAAAAATCCCCACAGCCGGGTGACTGTGAGGACTGGTTTCTGATGACAGCAATCAGTTGAAGGAGTGGATGATGGCGCTGATCTCGTCCATCTTCTCCTTGAGCATCTCTTCCGTCTTTGCTTCGCATACGATTCGGAGGAAAGGTTCGGTGTTGGACTTGCGGACGCTGAACCACCAGTCTGAATATTCGATTCTGTAGCCGTCGAAGTCCATGACCTTCTCAGCCTCCGGAGCATACTTCTCATAGAGGGCCTTTATTGCGCCGTCCTTGTTCTCGAGGCGGAAGTTTGTCTCGTGGGAGTTTGCGTAGACGATGACGTCCTTGAGGAATGAGGAGAGTGTCCTGCCCTCAGCCTTGAGTTCCTTGACGACGTTGAGTACGAGGAGGGATGCCAGAACGCCGCTGTCGCAGTTGCCGAATTCCCTGAAGTAGTAGTGGCCTGCGAGTTCGCCGCCGAATACGCCGTTGATTTCCCTGATCTTGAGCTTTGCGAATGCGTGGCCGACCTTCCAGATCGTGTTTTCCCAGCCTTCCTTTTCAAGGTAATCTGTCGTGCTCTTGCTTGTCCTGACGTCGCAGAGGGATGCTCCGAGCATGCCCTTCTTCTTGTAGTAGTAGCCGAGAACGGCTGTGATGTAGTCAGGCTGGATCCATTCGCCTCTGTCGTCGACGAAGATTACTCTGTCTGCATCCCCGTCATAGATGACACCGCAATCCGAGCCGTTCTTCTTCACTTCCTTCTCGATGTCCCTGCAGTTCTTCTCGTCGAGAGGATTCGGTTCATGGTTCGGGAACGATCCGTCGAGTGTGTCATAGATGTAGTGGATGTTCCTGTTGTTCTTCAGTACGTCCTTGATGATGAGTGAGGACATGCCGTTCGAGCAGTCGATGGAGAGCTTGAGATCCTCCAGGCCTTCAGCGTAGGGTGCGAAGAACTTGATGTACTCCTCTCTGACATATGAGTAATCCTTGACGCATCCCTTCTTTGCAGAGGGTACTGCCTCGTTCTCGTTGACCAGCTTCTCGAGGTCCTTGAGACCTGTCTCTCCTCCTACAGGAAGAGCACCTGTGCGGCTGATCTTGAGGCCGTTGTACTCCGGCGGGTTATGTGAAGCCGTAATCTGGACTGAAGCGTCAGCCTTGAGGAAGTTCGTTGCAAAGTAGACCATAGGTGTGGAGCTGAGTCCGAGGTCCCAGCAGTCGGCACCGCTGTCCGTAATGCCCCTGATAAGTTCGTCGTGGATAACCGGAGATGACAGTCTGACATCACGTCCGACGACAACATGGTCGGTCTTCAGGAGAGAAGGAAGGAAGAATCCCACCTTGTAGACAGTCTCTTCGTCGAAGTCTTTCTTCCAGACACCGCGGATGTCATAAGCTTTGAAAACACTCATTTTAAAACTCCTTGTATTTATCGATTAAGTTTTTGAATTCCTTATAGGACGGAAGCTCGAGGAAGAAGATGCGGTCTCCTGCCTTCAGCTTCACGCAGTTCTTTGTGAATATCTTATTGAATAAAGTTGCACTTTTGCTGACATCATTTATTGTTTTAAGGGATTTCTCCGCACTCGGGCGCGACACATAGCCGACTTCTGTGATGTCCGAGAGGAGAAGGGGAATCTCGAGCTTGACGTAGGCGGCCTTCCTCTCCCTTTCGCTTTTCGAGTTTATCTCGTAGCCGAGAACAGTCGATGGATGGTAGAAATCCTCAATCATCAGAGTCTTTCCGTCCGTGTAGAGGAAGACTCCCCATTCGCGCCTTTCTCTTCCGAGCTCCGCAAACCATGTTGCGTAGGTGCGGTAAACAAGCTTTCCCCCGATCTTCTTCTCCCTTTCCTCCAGAAAAGCGAGAACATCTGTGTCGTATTCCATAGCCTTAATAATACCAAAAGAGGAAATCGGAGAGCTATCTTTTTTTTCAACTATTCTGTAATATCTCGCATGTGGATGACTATTTAAGGAAGGATTTCGGAAAAATCCTCAAGAGCGCCGGCCTGGACGCCAGACGCTGGATGAAAAATACAGACAGCACCGTAGCCCGTGTCTATGACAGAAACCTCGAAGAGCTCCCCGTGACGGTGGACCTCTACGGTGACTGGGCACGCATCGTCGACTACTCCGAAGAGGGGATGAACGACGAGGAGAAGGCCGAAGTCGAAGATATCGTTTCCCGTTTTCTCTATGTCGAGAAGGAGAGGATTGTATCCGTCTTCCGGAAGAAAAGGGAAGGTAAGGAGCAGCATGTGAAGGGGGACGGGGAGTGTCCCGTGACTGTCAGGGAGAACGGCCTTGTATTCGAGTGCGAGCTCAGAAAGTACACCGACACAGGTCTCTTCCTCGACATGGAGGAGACAAGGTCGATGGTGAGGGATATGGCACGTAACGAACGTGTCCTCAATCTCTTCTCCTATACTTCATCCTTCTCCGTCTACGCCGCAGCCGGAAACGCGGAGAGCGTGACGAGTGTCGATTTGTCGAACGTCTATTCGGAGTGGGGAAGAAGAAACCTCACATGTAACGGTTTCCTGGATGAGGAGAAGTACGCCACTGTCACAGCGGATGTGAGGGAATTCCTCAGAAAGGCAAAGGAAGAGAAGAAGGTCTGGGACCTTGTTATCGTGGATCCCCCGGCATTCTCGAACTCCCACAAGGCGGAGGACTTCGATGTCCAGAAGGACCATGTCGAAATCCTTTCGTCAGTATATGATGTGCTTTCGGATGGCGGTGTCGTTCTTTTCAGCGAGAATCTCTCCGGGTTCCGCTTCGACAACAAGAGCGTCAGTGTCCTCTATACTCCCCAGGAAGTTACGTCATCCCTCTTCGCCCTCAACTTCTCTCATAAGAGAAAGAGCTGCAGGGTATGGGTACTCAGGAAAAACAGCGAAAGAAAACGTGAAAGGAAAGAAAAGAAAATGAGTGATGAACTTGAAAGATTCAGTGTGAATCTTGATGAAGGAAAGGAAGAAAAGAAGCGCGGGAAGAAAGAGGCGCGCTCATTCTCATTCGACGAGAATGAAGACTCACCGAAGAAGGATTTCTCCTCAAGAGAGAGAGGCGAGAGAAGCGGAAGGAAAGATTACGGCAGAAGCGACAGAAGACCCCGCTTCAATGATGAAAGACGCGGCGGCAGGGACGAGAGACGCACATCCCGCTACAGTGACAGGGATGACAGGCACTCCCGTTACAGCGATGGATATGAAAGTTCTTCCTTCTATAGCGACAGAAGCGACAGACGGGAGAGCCGTTACGGCGAAAGAAGAGGTGACTACACTTCCCGTCCGCGTTACAGCGATGAAAGAGGCGACAGCAGATACAGCAGGAACGATGAGCGCACATCCCGCTACAGCGAGAGAAGTGACAGAAGAGAGAGAGGCTACAGCGGACGCGAGGGCGCTTACAGGGACGGCAGCAGATACACGGAAAGAAGGGAAAACCGTTACGGCGACAGGAATGAAAGACGCTCCACGGAGCGTAGCTACAGAAGAGAGAGCGGCCGTGACTGGAGAGATGGCAGGGATTACTCGAAGAAGGAAGAGCATTCCTCGTTTGCAAGGCGCGAAAGCGACGGCAGCCGCTCTTCCTATAAGCGCTCGTCATATTCGTCGGAAGGTCGCTATGACCGGGATCGCGGGGAAAGACGCCGTAAGTCTTCTCCAAAGCCCTTCGGCTATGACTCCTTCATGGAGAACAGGAAGCGCGAAGGCGCTACGGCAGACTGGCTGAAGGACCAGGAATACACCGAAAAGAACGATGACTGACATCACATGCCCTGCGGAAAATGCAGGGCATTAGATTTGAAGAAGGATACCTCATGGAAAAGTTCATATACGGAAGAAAGGCACTCGTCACAGGTGCCACAAGCGGAATCGGGAATGCCGTGGCCCTCGCCCTAGCAAGGAAGGGGTACGAAGTCTGGGGAGTATCGCGGAGGGCTGAGAGAAAGGAGGAGTGCATCGGAGAGGGGAGAATCATCTGGAGAGCGATGGACATAACGGATGAAGCTTCAATAAGGATGGTCCTTGAGGAAATCGGCTCTTTCGCCATTCTCGTTTCTGCCGCGGGTTTCGGCATAGGGGGAGATGCAGAGGACAGCGACATGACAATGGTGAGGTCTCTCTTCGAAACGAACTACTTCGGCACCGTTAATCTCACGCGGCTGGCACTTCCTGTGATGAGGAAGAGTCCCCGGTCCCTCGTTGTTGTCATAACATCTGTTGCCGCCAGGGTTCCCCTTCCGTTCCAGGGACACTATTCGGCGACAAAATATGCTCTCGAGGCACATTTCGAGGCGTTGAGAATAGAGGCCCGGTCTTTCGGCGTAAGAGTCGCAATAGTGGAGCCGGGCGATCTCTGTACGGGATTCACATCCCGGCGTAAGTGTGCGCTTCCTGATTCTTCGCCGTACATGGAATCCTACCGGCGTGCAATCAGGGAAATAGAAAAGGATGAGACGGCGGGAGGCTCTCCCGGAACGGTTGCAGAAGCCGTAGTGAAGATTACAGGGCGCAGGAATCCGCCGGTAAGGACCGTATGCGGCTTCAGGTACAGGGTGCTCTGTTTTCTGATGAGGATATTCCCCGACAGGCTTGTGCTTTTCATACTGCGGAAAATGTATTCTGTCTAATCCCTGATTTCCTCGATATAGGTGAACGGGAGCCATACGCTTATGACTCTGTTGAAGAGCGTTGTCTCCACACGGCAGTTGCGGTTCTTCTTCGAGTATTCCTTTATGTTGCCTTCGAGGGAGAGAAGCGGGCCGTCGATTATCTTCACCCGCCCGTTGACCTTGATGGCCCTGCTCATGCCGATGATTCCCGTTGAGGAGAATACCCACCTGGCATACCTGAGGTCGCCGCCGCGGAGGAGTATGTCGTCGCTCTCTGCGTAGTGCACGAACGAAAAACCTTCCCTGAACTTCTTGTCGAGGTTCTCTACAAGGTAATCCTTCGCTGTGAACAGGAAGACATAGGACGGGAGGACGTTTTTCTGTTCGACGCTCTTTATGCCTTTGACGCTTTTATGGGAGAGTTTCATGAAGGGAAGGGCGAGAACCTTGTCATTGAGGAGATTTATGTGGTTTGCGGCGTCGCTTTCCCACCCCGTACGGGTCCTGAGACAGTAGGCATTGTAGCCTTCTTCTTCCAGAAGTGTCTGGCGCCGGGTAATATCTTCCGTGATGATCCATTCCGTCATTGCTACATGGTACTTCAAAAGAGATGGTTCGAAAAGGACAAAAACGGAGAGGAAGTCCGACTCTCCGGTGTGAAAATGTATGAAAGAAAGCCCGTTTCTGTTACCATTCGGGGTGTTATCTGATTTATATTAATAGGTATGGGAATCGAAACCGTGAAAAGAACATTGATAATTCTGCTGATAATGACTCTCTCTGTTCTCTCTTTCTCCTGCAGAAAGAAGGAGAGTGCGGACACGTCTTCTGCCGTAGAGAAGAGTGTCTCCTCAGATTTTCCGGAGGAAGGGGAGAAGACTCCACTTGAGCTTGAAACGCCCCGGGAGGAGAGCGGGCAGGAGAGTGACGGCTTTGTCATGAACGAAGTCTATCGCGGCGGGGAGATTCTCATAAGGGCCGAGTTCACTCCGGTGGCGGGGCAACTCACATTCAATATCGGGGACGATGAGATACGGGCCATCATAAGCCGCCTTCTCTTTAGCGAGCCCGACTTTGCTGACGGTATTTCCTATACGCTCGAGAACGGGGAACTTTCCCTCACGTACACAAGGCGTACGGAAGAGGAGATAGATTCTTCCTGGAGGGAATTCAGGAGCTTCCTCAACGCCTGCAACAGCGAGAAGGAAAGAATGGTTGATTCCGGGAGCGATGAACTCTGTGTCATCAAGGAATGTGATACATCTGTCGGAACCGTAAAAGCTGCCATACGCCCCGAGAGAGCCGAGATAACAGTCCCGGAGACTCTGTCAGACGATTCTCTGTCGTCATTTCTTGGCTATGTGATTGAGAAATACCCGGAGACGCTGGGGTACGGAACACTTGAGGAAGAAGGCAATGTGTTCACTCTCGTGTATTCTCCCTCATTCACGAATGGTGATGCCTCGGCTCTTTTCCCCACTCTTGCTTCTCTCTTCGACGAATACTTCTCTTCCCCTGCTGCTTCAACTGTGGAGGCTGTCTCAGCTTCTGCATTGAGTGAGGAAAAAGGACGGACGGCAGTTGTCGAACCTGTGACAGAAAAGGGAAAGAGGGCGAAGAAGTTCTCCGTTTCCGCCTCCTTCCAGAATACGTACGACACAAGATACAGCTACGTTCCTTCCGCTTTCGTCCGTGTTGACTGGGCTGTAAGGGAGAATTTCCACGTCGGAACTCTCTCGGGTTATGACTGGAGCGGCTACGTTCCATTCGGCGTCAGTGCACGCTACTATACCCACACTGTACCCGACCTCTATATCGAGGGAACATTCGGATGGAACATAGGAGTGGGGGAGAGAATGAATTCCGGCCAGTATTTCACCGTCTTCTCCATCGGCTATGAACTCAAGCTCAATGACACCTTCTCACTTTTTGCCGGCGCTGATTTCTCCTGCATATGGAAGAACAGTCAGAGGAGCCTGCGCTACGGCATTTCAGTCGGAAGCAGAGTCAGATTCTGACATCTTTGTTTCTGACAGAATGAAACCCTCCGTTTTCTGCGGAGGGTTTATGCTGTATGGTGCTCTCTCAGAGTCCCATCTTCGCCTTCATCTTCGACCAGCTGTCCTTGAGTGTGACTGTTCTGTTGAAGACCATTGCCTCAGGCCTGCTGTCGCGTGAGTCGACGCAGTAGTAGCCGTTTCTGACGAACTGGAGATAGTCACCGACCTTTGCCTTCCCGGCTTCCTTCTCGATGTATGCGTTCTTCAGAACGATAAGTGAATCGGGATTGAGGTCGTCGAGGTAGTTACCGGTAGCGGCACCGGGAGTCTCGCTTCTGAAGAGCTTGTCGTACTGTCTGACTTCGGCCCTGATGTTGACATCTGCGCTTACCCAGTGGCTTGTTCCCCTGACCTTTCTGCCGTCGGGAGTCTCACCGCCCTTCGAAAGGGGATCGTACGTGCAGTGGATTACAGTTATATTGCCGTCTTCGTCCTTCTCGACGCTGTCTGCCGTGATGTAGTAGGCGCCCTTGAGTCTGATTTCGTTACCGATGTAGAGTCTGTGGTAGCCCTTGACCGGGGTTTCCATGAAGTCTTCTCTCTCTATGTAGAGCTCCTTCGTGAATGCAACCTCGTGTGTCGTGCTATTCTCATCCTCGGGATTGTCGACTGCCGTGAAGTATTCGACCCTGTCCTCGGGATAGTTGTCGATGACGACCTTCACCGGGTCAAGTACAGCCATGAGTCTCTTTGCTCTTTTGTTGAGATCCTCCCTGACACAGAACTCCATGAGCGAGAAGTCCACGACTCCTTCGACCTTTGCAACACCCACTCTCGACACGAAGTCCTTCATAGCCTCCGGTGAGTAGCCTCTTCTTCTGATGCCGCTGACAGTCGGCATTCTCGGATCATCCCATCCTGATACGAAGTTGTTGTTCACGAGGTACAGCAGCCTTCTCTTGCTCATGAGACAGTATGTGATGTTGAGACGTGCAAACTCGTACTGGTGAGGAGCATGTTCGATGTTGTCGATGCTTGTCGCCCAGTCGTATGCCGGTCTGTGATCTTCGAATTCGAGCGTGCAGATCGAGTGTGTGATGCCTTCGATGGCGTCGCTGATGGGGTGGGTGAAGTCATACATCGGGTAGATGCACCACTTCTTTCCTGTTCTCGGATGCTCTGCGTACTTGATTCTGTAGAGAGCCGGGTCCCTCATGTTGATATTCGGGCTTGCCATGTCGATCTTTGCCCTGAGCGTGTATTTTCCTTCCGGGAACTCGCCGTTCTTCATCCTCAGGAAGAGGTCCATGTTCTCCTCGACGGAGCGGTCTCTGTCGGGGCTGTTTCTGCCCGGCTCCGTGAGTGTTCCCCTGTATTCCTTCATCTCTTCGGGAGTGAGGGAGTCGACATATGCCTTACCTTTTCTGATGAGGTCGAGTGCGATTTCATAGAGCTGGTCGTAGTAGTCCGAAGCATAGTACTCGTGCTCTCCCCAGTCGAAGCCGAGCCATCTTATGTCGCTCTTGATGGAGTCGATGTACTCCATGTCTTCCTTTGCCGGGTTAGTGTCATCGAGTCTGAGATGACAGATGCCGTGGTACTTCTGTGCCAGTCCGAAGTTGAGGCAGATGCTCTTGATGTGGCCGATGTGGAGGTAGCCGTTCGGCTCTGGCGGGAAACGTGTGACGATGGTGTTGTCCGGAACTCTTCCGGCCTTTAAATCGTCCTCGATGATCTTCTCGATGAAGTTGAGGGGCTTTGCAGCCTCTTCCCTGATTTCTGTATCCATATAACCGTCCTTCGCGCCTTCCAAAGGGCGCTGAGATTCTTTTATCGAAGTCTAACATTTTTTATCATTTTGCTACTAGATGGATGTTTTTGGCAAAAACAGACACTCACTAGAATAATATTCATTTTTGGATATATAATCGCACTCATGAGCAAAAGAATGAAAGAAGGACACAGAATCAGGAATCTTTACCCGTTCGATACGTTCATCCCGTTCGTGATGGTGGAGAGAAGTGACAGCCAGAATACTGTAAACGATTTCTTCGATATTGCGCCTACTGAAAGATTCATAAAGGAAATGAGAGCTGAAGGTCTTGAGGGATTCGGAGTATTGCATGTAATCCTCGCATCATACGTCAGGATGGTAAGCCAGAGACCGAAGACCAACAGATACATCCGCGGCCAGCACATCTACGGCCGTAATGAGATAACCGTATCTCTTGCGATATTGAGGAAGATGAGTATCGACGGCATGGAGACCACCATCAAGATGCACTTCAAGCCCGATTATGATATCTACCAGATCTATGATGAAGTCACGAAGAGGATAGAGCAGGGCATGAAGGACACGCCGACTGACAAGTATGCCGGACTCCTGACGAAGATTCCCGGTCTCTTCCTGAAGTTCGCAATGTGGCTTCTGAAGACCCTGGATTACTTCAATCTCCTTCTTCCCGCTCTCAAGGAAGCCTCCCCGTTCCATGCTTCGATGTTCATCACGAACATGGCTTCCCTGAATATCCCGCCGATCAGACACCACCTCTACAACTTCGGTAACTGTCCTCTCTTCATCGCATTCGGTGCAAAGAGAACGATGTATGATTTCACCGAGGACGGAGACCCGATCAAGAAGAGGGTCGTCGACATAACGGTCAACATGGACGAGAGAACAACCAACGGTTACTACTGGGCTTCATCTCTCAAGATGTTCAAGCACTATATGGCACATCCCGAGCTTCTGAAGGAAAAGCCGGAGCAGGTATTCGAAGACAGATAGTCTCACCAGACTGAAAGCGTAACCCCGCCGCATCCCTCCGTCACGATTCCGAATGACGAGGAGGAGAGAAAGGCGGGGTTCTTTATTCTGAGTATTACAGAGCCCGAAGAGGAGAAGGCGATCTCTTCGCCTTTCTTGTTTATTTCAAGTTCCGTTATGGGATTAGACACATTATGTACGCTTTCGATTCCTCTCCAGTACATTTTCACTGAAGTGCCGCTGAATACCACACTGTCCTGAGGCGTATGGAAAAAGACGAAGGAGAGTATGACAGTGCTCTCACATTCTCCAGAGAGCCGGAGAGTGCCCTCCTCCCCGATTGTGAAGAACACTTCCTCCTTTCCCCCTCCTGTGTATTTCACTGTATGGAGCATATATTCATCAAAACGGGACGGTTTCTTCAGCCACTGTGCCTTTTTCGTATTCATGGCGTCATTCTACATTCATATTTCTTTCTTGTCATTCGTCTTTCCCGACCGTAGAATTATCTTCATGAACGGAATTATTGCAGATCTTCTATTCGGCTTTGTTCTCTCCCCCGAAGAGGAGCATAAAGGTTATTATCAGGCACTTACGCTCGGCTACTTCGATGAAATCGCATCACGTTTCGAAGACGCTGAAGCCGACTTTGTCATGATGACGAAGCTCGGCGTCGACAACGAGGCCATGGCCGTAAGGGAGTACTACGCCTCTGCGTATCACTGCAATCTGCGATATGCGGAAAGCACATCGTATCCGACGGCAATCTCAGTCGAAGGCGACAACAGACTCAGGTATTCCGCACTGTGGGATATAAGGGAAGCTGACGTTCTTTCCTTCATTGACGAATGTGACATCACTGTGCTCTTCATTTCCGCAACTCTTCTTTCGTTCAGGCCCGTTTCTCGTGAGATAGTCTCGGCTGTCCTCAAGAGGAAGGAGAAACTTGAAAAAGTAGTTGTCGACACGACTCTCGACTGGGATATTCTCCTTCTTGAGGAAGTCAGGGAATGCATGGAGATGATGAGGGATTCCTCCGTCCCCCTATACATTGTCGGAGAAGCTCTGTCAATCGACGGCGTCAGCGGAATGAGCACCACGCGACGAGACGAGATATTATCGGGTCTTGCAAAACAGTAAGGCCAGGAACGGGTCCGAGATATAGCTGTCGGTGGGCTCGCTGAGGGAGATGTCGGAGAAGAAGTCCTCGAGGACGAAGCCACGCTTAAGAATACCGCCGATTATCGCCTCCAGCGTATGGGAGAACTCGAGGGTATCTCCCATCCTTATTCTCTTCTCCCGTTCTTTCTGTGAGAGTGACACGTTGGCGGAGAAGGGAAGTGTGTATTTCACCTTCAGCTTCTTTTTCTGCTTCTTCTCGTCGAAGAGATAGAGTACGGGATTTGCTATACCCATCATGAAGATTCCCCCGGTGCGGAGAACTCTTGCCGTTTCATCATAGGCCCTGTCGAGGTCCTCGACGAAGTTGAGTGATATGGGATTTACGACGGCGTCGAATGAGGCGTCGGGGAAGGGAAGAGCGAGAACGGAGCCGACGACTGTCTCGGCTTCGAGCGAATACTTTGAAAGCGCTTTCCTGTCCTGCTCGATCTGCCTGGGAGATATGTCGAGTGAAGTAACTCTCGATCCGAATGCTGCAAGAATCGGTGTCTGCTGACCGCCGCCTCCGCAGAGCGAGAGTACCTTCTTTCCCTTCAGGGGAAGGTACCATGACGGCGGAACGGGACGCACTGTCGTGACCCTGATTTCCGGCTTTCCCTCTCTTGCCTTTTTTATGCTCTCCTCATCGGTGATGAGCGTCCACCAGTTACCCCTTTCCTCTTCGCCGTCCCAGGCTCTTCTGTTGACTTCCTCTGTGTTCATGCCCCGATTATAACACAGGGGAGGAAAAGTGTAGAGAGGAGATTAACTGCCGCTCACGCAAGGGAATATACATAAAGTCAGGGCTGCTGACTATCTCGATGAGGGTAACGGATGGCGAAGTCTTCTGCATTCGGAAGCTATCTTCTCCCTCAATGTGTCGGAGAGGACGGCGTCTGCATTATCGATGTTGTTTCATTACTCCGCAAGTTTGCGGTAATTGATGTTCAGCTGTCTGACATCCTCCGGAAAGCTGCCATGATCTTTTCCTTCACCTCAGCGGATATACCGGAAGCATCAAGGACCTTATCGAAATTTCCGATATCTTCTTTCCTCTGCTGTCTTCTCATCTCAATTCCGTAAC
>CAVFYD010000022.1:26479-28923 GCA_963626615.1 Sphaerochaetaceae bacterium | reverse complement strand
TTATAATATTAATAATATATTAGAGATATAATAATACAAAAATAAAAGTGAGATTCTTTCTTTGCTTCTTTCTTTCTTTGGAGTTGTTCGCAAATAAATCAGAAACGCTGTCGCTCATGGAAAGTATCACTTGAAAAAATCATAATTATTTTCACATTTCTATTATATTTCCCATATTTCTTGATATTTTTGCATATTTCTCCGTATGATATTTCTATGGAAGAAAAAGAAGAGAAGAAACTGAGGGAGTTTCATGACAATCAGGATCTCAACGACTACAATCGTGAGCTTAATGACGACATGAAGGTCACGAAGATGAACATAAGGGAGAAGTCTCTCATGGTTTCTTCGCTTCGTGTAAAATGGTTGAATTATTATTTCAAGGAAAAAGAGAACCTACAGAGAATCAAGAAGGCAAAAGACAAGATTATAAAATCAAAAATTGGAAACAATAATCTTTCGAATTCTGTCTTGAAGATGAAGTCCGAGGACGTTCTCTCCGGAAATGACGAACAGGTTAAGAAACTCAACGAGATGTCAGAGAGGGTCAAGACGAACATAGAGTTCCTTGAAAGGGCAATGAACATCTTGAACGACTTTGGCTTCAGCATAAAGAACGCAATCGACATTTTAAAACTTGAGAGAATGTGATGAAGTCTTAGACGATAATGGAGAACCTGAAATATGAGGATCCCTGTGGGACAGAGGCTTTTCCACAGGGTAAGCTCTTTAGGATTTCCTTTGACGCAAAGACAAACAAGTTTCAGCTGAAGTGTTTCAACAGAAAAGATCTTGACGACATCATAGCAGTGTATTCTGATGCAAATCCTGCTTCGTTCTTCATGAGGCAGTACGGATATTCGGTTCCTGATACGATTTCGATAATCAACACGTTCGGATATTTTCCAGTTGGATTCGTATTCGAGCTTTTAAAATACATAAAGCTGAGATACGGGTCTCTTTCTGTCATGTCGCTGTCTGACAACGCAAAATCCTTCATTTAGGACAAGCTAATCCCAGTCAGGAAGATTCTGAAGTCGAAGAACATGACGTCCTTTGACATCTCCAACATAAGTGAGGACAGTGGAAGGAACGAGATCCTCGAGAACGAAGGGAGAGACCCGTTCGAATACCGGACATACCAGAGGGAGTCTATCGAGAACCTTCTGTTCAACGGGAACGGAAGAGGGATAATAGAGCTTGGCACATCTGCAGGAAAGTCGTTCATCATCGGAAACTTCATCTACAACATACTGAAGAACATAGACCCTGGATACCACTGCATGATACTTGTTCCGAACAAACAGCTCGTCTACCAGATGTACAACGACCTCGTCGACTACGGGTTCAAGGAGAAGGACCTGACCAGGTTCACAGCCGGACTGAAGAAGAACGAGAGATACAATGACAAGGCGAGTGTCATAATAGCGAACAGGCAGTACGTGTTCACCAACATGGACCTGCTTCCGAAGATAGACGTGCTGTTCGTCGACGAATGCCATACCACACTTGCGGAGAAGACTGCGAGCTGCATCGAGGACATCAACGCGACAATCATTGGTGCTTGCACCGGGACGCTCCCGACGAGGAAATACGAACGCTGGCAGCTTCAGGGAATGTACGGACAGGTCGTGTTCTCCAAGCCGATGACCGAACTACAGAACGAGGGGTATGTGACGAAGCTCAAGCTCTACGACATAGACATCGTCGACACGGTGGTGGAATCTGACAGGAACCTCCTGTTCCACACGAACTCGCTGAGAAAGTACTCTCCCGACGAGAACGGATATTCTGAGATTCCGTTCAATGCGGCGAACGAAGCAGAGCACGAATACTACGAGAAGCACTACAAGGAGCTTTACACCCCCGCTCTTGAATACATCTCCACATTCGACGAGAACACGCTGATTCTGTTTGACAGGATAGAGTTTGGAAAAAGACTGACGGAACTCGCAAAGGACGTGTTTAAGGGAAAGGTCGTTCACTACATTGACGGATCCATACCCGTGAAGAACAGGCTTGAAATAACGTCGCAGTTCGAGAAGACCGGAAACAACGTGCTGTTTGCTGAGTTTGCGACATTCCAGGTTGGAATTTCAATAAAACGTCTTACGAACATCGCATTCGTAAGCAGCAGCAAGAGCTTTCCGAGGATCTGCCAGAGCATAGGAAGAACATTGCGTCTTTACAAGACAAAGGACTTCGCAAGGGTGTTCGACATTGCTTTCAACTTCAAGTATTCGCAGAGACATCGAAGGGAAAGACTGAGAATCTACAAGGAGATGTACAACAAGACTCCTGACGTTAAGAAGAGGATCAAAATTTGAAAGGTGCCGATTTCTCGGCACCTTTTTGCTAACAAGAATCTTCAGTCTGCTCAGCCAACGAACAGCTTCTTGTTGGCTGCGACAAACGCGCTGATGTTCTTGATCGACTCCTGGAGC
>CAVFYD010000022.1:0-25654 GCA_963626615.1 Sphaerochaetaceae bacterium | reverse complement strand
TCCTTTTCGCCTTCGTTGCAAACCTGGTTGCTTGCGCGACCATCCTTCACGAGATTGTCATAGATGTCCTGAAGCTTCTGGCTCTCCGTGACAATGGCCTTATCAAACTTTTTCAGTATTTCAAGATAGTTCATTCTATAGTCCTCTTTGTAGACGATTCTTGTTATCTGTCATATTTACGGGTGAATCGGAAAATTATAACAACTAATCGGTCATAGCTATAGTTCTTGCTCATAATAGTTCAAAATCTCCGTATGATATTCTTGAACTATGGAGTATCAGAGATGTCTACAAGAAGCAACACTGTAATAAAGGACCTCGCTACTGGAGAAGAGGAGTTCCTCTATCGCCATTTCGACGGATATCCGTCTGGTGCGGGCTTCGACCAGCTGAGATATATCACGAAGATTGAAGACGAGAGTATTTGCAAGAGACAGAAGATCACTATCGGCTTCGTGAAGGATTGGTTCTTGAAAAACGGAGATGGATATGAGGAGACAGATTCGATTCATGGAGACGTCGAATATGTGTATTTTATGGAAATCACCGGAAATGAGGACAATCCTCTGAGATTGAAGGCTTATACTACCAATTTGTTCTCTGAGAACAATAAACATGGTGTAATCATAGACTCCGATATAACTAACGAGCTAATCAACAAATATAAACAGTTAGAACAATTTAAGTTAGAAGATAGTGAAGTTGACACAAACGAGTCAAATCGTGACATTCTTCGTGAAAAAGTTGCGATTATCGCCGACAGAGTATGGAAAGAATCTTTTAGAGATGTAGTTGTTGATGCAATTATCAAGAGAATAGATGAGAACAGCATATCTGACGATCCTGATCTCGTAAGAGAATTTGAAAAGCTAAGAGAACTTAGGAAAAACAATGAATCTTTATCCTGTCTTGACGACCTTTTCAAGATTTGGGATGAACAGAACTAACAAAAATAAGAAAACAAAGGGAAATAACCATGGGTACAGATTACAGAATAGAAGTGAGACGCAAGTCCGACGACAAGCTTCTCGGAGTTGCCAACGCAAACTGCCTGAAGCACGTCATGGACTCTGAATTTGACGAGATGATGAATCTTGACGGACGTTCTTCGCAGAATAGCAGGTTCACAATCAAGGATGTCAACAATGTGGAGATCGCAGCATATCGCAAGATGGGCGAATACTATTCCACGATTCACGAGAAGAAGATGATGATTGTCCTTGCTGCCAATACGGACATCAAGAGGGATCTAGAAGAGGATATTCGATATATTGAAGATGACATCAAGAATCTTCAATATGTGATTTCGGCTTGTGGACAGACCTATGGTATCATAGACTGCATCACAGAGTCGCTTTATCATGATGTCGAGGCAAAAGCAGATGAATACAAGAATATTCCCTCGTATGAGTTCAACGGAATGGACCTTCCCAAGAAGAAGGGGAAGTGGAGTGACGGCACAGAATACGAATCTGGTGTGTTCATCTTTAATACCGATGTCTATTGCGTTGTGAAAGCTGACTAATAATGAGAAAGCCAAGAGATTCAAAGAACGTACGTCCTTCGAAAGATGTCTGCGAGAAATGCAAGGATCATAGAATTTGCATCGCTGAAACTGGGAAAGAGGGATACCAGTGTTGCAAGGTTCTCGGAAAGGAGATCGACTGATGGGAGATAGATTTGGATTCGACATCGACTATAGAAAGACGCTTGTCTTGGACATCATAGAGAAGATCGACAGTCTCCTGAATGGAGACGTGATAATGAATAGCGGCGAAGGAAATCCACGCATAGAACTGAATACGAAGATTGTTGAAATGACACATCTCAAGGATGGTTTCGGCTACATGTATTCGGTCAGGTTCTTAAATCCAAACGGAAAGAACTATGATATCTGGATCATGGCAAAAGACCAGCTCAGGAACACATTCAACTACATCTTCAACGGAGACATAGACGTTGCGATCTTCGAAGAGAAAAACAAGCTTGAATTCGAAATCGTCAGCAAGTACTGAAATTGAATATATTCGAGGAATAGACAAGGCGTGGATTCAGTTCCACGCCTTTCCTTTTCAAATCAATCGAATCATCTTGTGATCCTTGTTTCCGAAACGACAGTACAGATGGTCGTCCATCGAGATGAGGACCGTGTTTGAAGTGGTGAACTTGTAATAGTGGTCTCCGGACTTGTTCTGGTTTCCAGTCGAATATGTCGTGTCGATAAGAGAGTTAAGGCACATCTCGACCTCCCCCTGCGTCATGTTGTCGTCCTCGCAGATCCTCTGAACCCTGTTGTCGAAGTTGACGAAATACAAGGCGTTGTCCGTTGCCTTAAGATACTGTATTCCGCTTGCCACGAGATTTTCGTTTATCGTCTTTTCCTCAAGAAGCGTTATCTGGTTCTGGTTGTTGTTCGAATCGACGAAATACAGCTCGTATCCGTCGGTGACAAGCTTCGACCCGTCGTAGAACTTCATCAGCTCGATGAACGACCCGTCGTCAACGAACTCCCTGTCCTGTGTGGAATTGGGGTCGACAGCCTCCTTGTCGTAGACGTCGGGTTCCCTTTCGTATCCTCCGTAGACGGCGTCGTTGTTGTCCTCGTCGTACTTCCCGATCTGCTTCGCAACTTCCTCGTCAGCGTTGTTCAGGAAGTCGATCTTCTCCTCCCATCTCTCGTTTCCTTCGTTCTTCTCCGGGAAGTCCTCTCCGGAGTTGATGTATCTCCGCGCCTTGCATTTCCAGACGTAGCGATGGAGGAGCGGGTTTATTCCGTCGTTCGTCAGGTTCTTGTCGAAGCAGTCGGTTATCTCGAACTGCTGCCGGTTGTTTTCGTCGGGGAAGTCGATTGTCACGATGTCCCCCACGTCAGGATGGATCATCTCCATGTACTTCCCGACCTTCGTCAGGTCGTGGAAAAGGATTGACCCGTGGAGATATCCCTTCAGGATGTACTTTTCTCCACCTCCCGTTACGACTTTTGAAACGCGATATGTCAGGAAGATCATCTGGTCAACGAACTCCTTCGTGTCGATCACATGCTCGAACGACTTGTAGATCGTGTCGTTCGTCGGGAATCTCACGGCCACGTCGTCATGCTCGTATGGATGGCAGAGAACCGTGTATTCCTTGTCTAGTTCATATGGCTCTATCTTGACGGAGAATCTCCCTGTCAGGATCTCCGACTCGTAGGTCTCCGGGAACCCATATCCTATTCCATAGGGGAAGACTTCATCCGAGAGATACATTATGTCCCGGTCGAACTCTATGTTCTTGAATTCCTCGAACGAATATCTCTTAACAGAGACGAGTTCATGAGACTAAATGTTGAAAGTCGAAAGCTCTACCCATGAACTTATGGAATAACCCTCTGTCTTCTGGTAGTCCGAGATCTCTGTCTCCGAACTCACTATCGAAGTAAGGACGTAGTTTCCGTCTCCGTCCGTGTCATATGTGACGAAATCGGAGATCACCTCTGGGACTTCTATCGTGAAATATTGCTTTTTTATCGGATATTCCTTCAATTGCCCCAACTTATAGGCAAGAGCGCATGCAAAGTCCTTCGAGTCGAAGTAGAAGTTTACGTCCATGTTCGGAATAACTCCGTACTTGTTCAACTGGAATACGTCATTCTCTACCTCCATATAGGTCAGCATGTCTGAGGAAACGGAATAGTCGGGATTAGAATCTTGACCATAAGCATGCAGAATCAGCACGTTGTCGTCGATTATCTTCTTGAACTTCTCGAGATACGGAAGCTTTATCTTGTAGTAGTTGCAGTCAATGCCATACTGGCGGATTATGTCCCTGTACATATTCCCGACCATCTTGGCCTCTTCCTCGAGATTCTGTCTCTTGAGATACCTTATTTCGTCCAATCTTGACTGCAACACTGCCATAACCGAAATAATTACGGATTTCCAGAGGGTATAATATTCTTATACAAATAAGGCATAAAACTCATGAGTAAAAAAACACTAATTCTTGCTGGCATCACATGTGCATTTTCTACACTTATGTTCACCGGCTGTAAGTCTGTTCCAACAACAGATCAAATGAACACACTTGGCAAGGCATCGGGCTACACGGCGGCGTTCGTCCTCAACACGCAGGTAAAGGTCGACGACACGACACGAAACGCAATCGTAGACATCATGGGACAGGTCGAGAAGAGCATTCCGGACACAAATCAGACGTTCGTCGTAGTCTGGACACCAATCGCCAAGACATATCTTGATGAATTCAAGACAAAGAGCGGAAAGTCTCTTCCAGAAGCAGCGAAGAATGTAATTCTCACAAACTTCAGCTATGTCGTCGGTCTTCTTGACACTTACGTCGACAAGAAGGGAATCCGCGAGTACAAGGATCTGACGGAAACATTCGTTCACAGTTTCTGCGACAGCTTCCTCACGAACTTCAAGCCAGTCAACACGGTTTCTGCAACTTTGAAGAAGGAAGAGCTTGACGAATTTACATACTCGACCATGATGAGGTCGATCCAAAAGTAACATCCGAAAGTACACACAAAAACAAAAAGAGACGGCCGAAAGCCGTCTCTTTCTTCTATTTTCTTATCAAATCATTTCCTGAAATCGATGTTATATTTTGGATTGTATTGAAAGATGCATTCGAAGTCTTTTGATTCAAAGAAAGATTCCGCAAGAACAACATCTTTCTTCTTTATCAGTCCGAAGAACTTCGAGACTGTCTTCTTCGGAACGTCAAGCTTGTCGTAACATTCACTACAAAGTTCAAAACAATATAGAGCAGAAGCATTGTTCTGGAACATGAAATCATAAGGAACATTGTCTTTCAGAAATTTCTTTGCTTTCGAGATAGCTTTCTTCTAATATCTTCTAGGTCTAAAGATTGCAATTCTGTCACATCTCGTGAATTCAACAATATCAGTCTTCATTACTCCTTCTGCCATCGCATGAATGACCTTGTTATTTCCAATATAGATTGATCCGTGTGAAAAACTCAGAGGATCTGGAATAAACATACCATCTGCATAGTTTTCAAATCCTCTTAGAATGATGTCGCCTGGTTCGAGAACTTCCATTATCTCGATTGTCTTCTCTCCAGTGATTCCGAATTCAGAGTCGTCATAAACAATGAACATCGGCCACTTGAAGAGTTTTATGTCTCCAAATAGAGTAAGAAATTTTGCCCAAAGTTTGTAAAAGAAGTTTTTCATTGTAAACCAAACACTTTCTTTGCAATTGCCTTCAGAATCTCATATCCGAGATATTTCGTCCACTCCCAGATAGTCTTTTTCTGTTGATCTGTAAGACTCTGAAGCTCCTCTTTCTTTGCTTCAGTGTCCTTTATCTCTTCTTTTTCTCTTGTTTCTTCGTTCATATCGTGTAGTTGTAGATGTATGCTCCGTACATGAACTACTTCAGGAACAGGTCATAAGGCATTATCGCATAACCCTTCGCACCCCAGTTCTTCGCCCACTGATTGAGCACATAAAAACCATCACCATCAAAACCACATATATTAATGGCATGTCCCCCGAGAGGTCTTCCCTTCTGCTTCAGGACATAGTTTTCGTTGTTGCAATCATACCATCCCTCGTCGATCTGGAAGCCAACCTGAAGGAAATCGTATTTGTGGATTAGATGTTTTACGTTTTCAACTGTGGCATATGTTCCGTCGTTATAAAACAAACCAACCTCAGCATTTTTTAGAAATTCGAAATCCGGATCTTTCTTTGCAAGATCGAGGACTGCTTGACAAGCACACTCCAAGTACGTTCCATCTGAAGAAACTTCGCCATCCAACTGCTTCGCGAGTTGATAGACCTGAAGAGAGTCAAGTTGCTTCAAGACTCCAGTTTTCTTCCAATAGATGCTCTCCACAAGTGTAGCCGCCGAGAATCCCGCGCAAGCAGAATACTCTGCCTGGTTGTCAGTAGGAGACATCAGCTGTCTGTTGTCTATTCTAGTGGGGTTTAAAATACCAACAACATCAACCAAAACTCCACCCTTTTTCATCTTGTAGTAGTCTGAGATGATCTTGTCGTCATTCTTGTATGTGTTGATGAGATATTCGTTAACAGAATTTGCCATAAGTCACCTCATTTTCTGTCCATTACGCGATTAGTCGGAAAATACAACTGCTCCCAGACATAGTTCTCTTGGTTGAACCCCGCCTTCATCGTAGTATTTGTCGAAACGACGGGGTTTTTGTTATTTTCAGTGGTTACACATCCCTGGAACAGCGTCATTCCAAGAAGAAACAGAATTATAACCGAGAGTTTTTTCATCGTTTTGACCTCAAAAGTTAATTTTTGCGCTCACGTTGTAGGCTATGAGAAGAGAGTTCAGGTTTCCAAGATGCTCCATCTCGTCATAGTAGAAATCAAGGACGAGTCTCTTGATACAATCAAAAACATCTTCGTCGTTGAGAACCTCCATATATGACTTTATGGCATCTTCTTCAGCCTTTATCGCCTGTTCGATGTAATATCCGGCCTTCTTTCCCTTCGACCACTTTTCAAACTGCTTCACGATTGGCTCTGCGGCGTACATTTCGTAGTCAGAGAGCTTACATGGGACGTCGAAACCGTTTTCGAGAGAGAACCTCACCAGTTTCGCGTAGTGGTCGTTCTTCTCATCATCCATGTTCTTTAGAAAGATGTCACAGATCGTGTCTCTTTCCTCCGGAACGCATGCATAGATCATCTGCTCGTAGAAATTAGAGGCAATCCATTCCTCGGAGATCAACTTCTTTAGGATCTTCTCGTTCTTCTTCTCTTCTTTTGTCTTCTCTGCCATGTTATTTGTCCTTGACGTTTTTAAGAAGCCTTGAAAGTGTTGAATTTGAAAGAACCCAAATGGACTCTCCATTCTCAAGGCTTATGTTTGTTGTCGCGTTGTAGAAATCATTTGTTGTGAAATAGTGATTTTCCCAGTGCTTTGTAGTCTCAACTTTCGGCTCATATGATATACAACCGAAGAAAACAAGAGAAAAGATAAGAAAAGTTATGATTTCTTTCATTTCACTTCACTCCCAAATTTATCAAATCATTAATGGAGCCATTATTACACACGTCATCTATCTTTTTGTTCTCTTCCTTCCTTATTTCCTCTTTTTTCGTCTTTATCTCATGTTTCTTGACATATAAGAAGTACTGGAATACTGAAGAAATTGCGGAGCATATTGCCGAGAGACTCTTCGTCAGCAATGAAGAAATAAAAGATATTACGACACTCCACATAATTTTAAATAATTACCAGAGTTTCGCGTATAATTCTAATATTCACAAGGAATTAGAAATCATGCAGAAACAAGTCAACTATGGAGAAGAGGTAAACAAGAAGTTTCTGAGCGGAGTTTCGAAGCTTTCAAAGGTCGTCGGATCTACGCTTGGTGCAAGAGGCAGGAATGTCGCGCTTAACGAGCGTGGTCGAGTCCACTGCACAAAGGACGGCATTACGGTTGCAAGCCAGTTTACGTTGAAGGATCCAATCGAGGATATGGGGGCAAGTCTCGTCCGCGAGGCGTCAGCGAAGACGAATTCGGAGTGTGGTGATGGATCTACCGGTTCGATCATTTTGACGGAGGCGATCTACAAGAATGGTCTCAAGCATGTTTCGTTGGGTGCAAATCCAGTACAGGTCAAGAACGGCATCGAAAAGGCCGCAGCAAAGGTAATCGAATACGTCGAATCGGTCTCGAAGAGCATTTCCACGAAGGAGGAGATTAAGCAGGTTGCGAAGGTCTCTGCAAACGGCGATGATGAGATTGCCGAAGTAATTGCAGATATGTTCTCAAAAATCGGCAAGAACGGCACGATTCGCGTTGAAGACGGTTCTTCGATGAAGATGGAGTCGAAGATCGTTGAAGGTATGGTTCTTGAAGATCGTGGTTATGCGTCCGCATATTTCGCAAACAATGAAGCGCTTGAATGTTATCTCGAAAAGCCATTCATTCTCATTTCAGACAAGCGAATGAACAACATCAACGATCTCATGCCACTCCTACAGAGCGTTGCGAAGATCGGCAAGCCACTCCTCATCATCGGAGAGGAAATCGACGGCGACGTCCTCTCGACACTCGTCCTCAACAGGCTTCGTGGCGGTCTTCCGATCTGCGCGATCAAGGCACCTTCGTATGGTGACAACAGGAAGAACATTTTAAACGACATCGCAGTCCTTACTGGCGGACAGCTCGTCTCAGACGACACCGGCATCCAGCTTCAGCAGGTCACGGCGGACAGCGGCTTCCTTGGACAGTGTAAGTCGATTACTGTTACAAAGACCTCGACGACGATTGTCGGAGGAATGGGTGACAAGGACAAGCTCGCAGAGCACGTAAAGAAGATCGAAACCGAAATTGAGACTGTTAAGGACGACTTCGTCCTTCGCAAGCTTCGCGATCGCCTCGGCAAACTAACGACGGGCATCGGCGTAATCCAGTGCGGTGCGTCTACAGAGGCAGAGCTTAAGGAGAAGAAGGATCGAGTCGACGATGCGTTCAACTCAGCGAAGAATTCGATCAAGTCTGGTGTCGTAGCAGGTGGCGGCGTTGCACTTCTTAATGCGATGAAGGTTGTCGAGAAGACTTTCGTCGCCGGAAATCCAGAATATGACTCTCTTCAGGGAGACGAAGTCGTTGGTGTCAAGATCCTCTGCGATTCTCTCACATCCACGATTACCAAGATTCTCGAGAACGCTGGTGAGAAGTCTGATCTGATCGTCTCGAAGATCCTTGAATCCGACAATAAGAACTTCGGCTATAATGTCGTGACAAAGAAGTATGTTGACATGATCGAGGATGGCATTCTTGATCCAACTTCTGTCATAATCGCGGAAGTCAAGAACGCATCTTCAATCGCTGGTCTAATGCTCACTACAGACGCTTCAATTGTTGATGTTCCAGATCCGGACGACGACAAGCCGAAGGCTGTTCAGCAGATGCCGATGATGTGATTTAACTCCATGGTTAGCTCAAACCTCCACGAAAGTGGAGGTTTCTTTTTATCCGTATACTATTATTATGCTAACCATTGATGGAAAAACTATTATAACCACAGACTGGCATTTTGGTGTCAATCAGAACAGGATCTCTAAGCTGAAGATTCTAGTAAGCGTCATAGAGAAGATTGACAGATACAAGAGGGAGAATAAGGTCAGGAACATTATCTTCGGTGGAGACATGTTTCACCAGAGAAACAATCTCTCGATAGAAACGATCAACTTCGCGATAGCATCGATTGAGAAGCTCGCAGAGAAGTGCAACATCTATCTCATTCTCGGAAACCACGATATCTTCAACAAGAACTCGAATTCCATCAATTCCGTCAAGATATTCAAGCACATCAAGAACGTCCACATAATTGACTCGGCCACAGAGTGCTCGATAAACGGAAACGACACTCTTCTTGTCCCATGGAACACGGACCTCTCTACGATAAAGAGAAACGCATTCGACATGATGATTGGTCATTTCGACATTTCCACGCAGTATCTTGTAGAGGCATACATCGAGAACAACATTAGGAAGAACATCTCGAGAGAGGAGTCGATCAAGAAGATCAACGACGACGGATTCCTTAATGATCCTGAGCTGGGTGGTCTAGACTTCACAGTTGAGAACACGATTGATGAAGTCGTACACGGAAAGAGTTCCTCGGAGCTTATCGGAAGCTGGACAGAGATCGTGAAGAAGAAGGGTGTGATATTCTCTGGGCACATCCACGGGAGGAAGGAGTTTTTTACAAACAACAGGAGATTCATCTTCATAGGCTCCCCCTATCAGCAGACACTCGGAGAGATAGACTCAGAAGATGGATTCTACACTCTAGACGAGAAGAACGTCATAGAGTTCCACAAGCTCGAAGGGATACCTGTACACAAGGAGATAAAGATCTCGGAGATCGTCAAGGACGTCGACAACTTCGACTACTCGCAGATAACCGGAAACATACTCCACAGGATCTACGACGTCGAGGTCGACAATGTCACAGATGCAAAAATCACGCAGAAGATAATCGACTTCAAGCCGTTCGAGGAGCTTCCTCCCGACTATTCATCTTCCGTGACATATTCGGACGAGAACGGAAACGAGAACTCCGTCGACCTTATCAGGAAGTCGAAGCTCGACTATCTCAGGGGATACATCAACAATATGGACAAGAAGATCATCGAGGACGACGGAATAGACAGGAACAGACTCTATGGTGTCATGAAGGACTATTACGACCAGGTGAACGAGGGACTCTAATATGAAGCTGATTTTCAAGACAATCAAGATTCACAACTTCATGTCTTTTGGAGACGAAGAGTTCAATTTCGACGAACTCACAGGTCTTACGAGAGTCAAGGGAAAGAACTTCGACATTCCGAACCAGCTGAACGGATCCGGAAAGTCCAATACGTTTTTGGCTCTCGTCTACGGTCTCTACGGCGAGCTTCCGTTCAAACTGAAGAACGAGAACGTCTACAACAGGTATCTCAAGGATAAGAACACCTGCGTTGAGATTCTTTTCACTGTCTCACACAAGGACTACAAAATTATCTCTGGCTTCAGGGGGAAGCAGTCGTACTGCGAACTCTTCGAGGCAGACGACTCAGGAGAATACAAGAACATAACGAGGTCTACGATAGCCGAGACGAGGAAGTACGTCGAAAGAGACATCCTTCACTGCGACATCAACCTCTTCATGAGGACGATCTACCTGAACTCCGACCAGAATTACAACTTCTACAACCTGAAGCAGGTGGACAGGAAGGAGTTCATCGACAAGCTCTTCGACATATCCATCTTCGGAGACATGTATGCGACGATTCACAGGGACGTCCTTAGGATGGAGAAGGACATTGCGGCGTTCCAGAACAGGCTCATAATACTCAACAAGAATGCTGACGAATACAAGACGAAGGGTGAGGAGTTTGATGAAAGTTCCGTGCTGAAGGTGAAGGAAATCGAGGAAAAGTTAGCCGAAACTAACAAGACTCTCGAGAAGAAGAAAGCTTCCGCGGTCAAGAAGAACACTGAGATCGAGCAGAAGTTCAACGCCGCAATAGAGAAGTTGACGGATGCCACAAGAGAGTTGAAGACAAAGAAGTCTCTCGCATTGAAGGAGAAAGAGACATTTGATCACAACGTCAAGATGTACAAGACAATGATCTCCGACAGGCAGAAGATAATCGACAAGCACTCGGAGCTTAAGTCGAAGCTGTGTAATGACTGCAAGCCGATTCTCTCGAAGTACTACAACCTCGACAAATACCAGAAGGAGATAGACTCGATAAACGGCAAGATCTCTGTCGAAACGAAGAATTCGGACGGGATTCTCCTGAAGATTGCAGATATCGACAAGAAAATTGCAGATTACTCGAAGAAACTTGAAGTTTTGAAAGAAAAGCTCGAAGAGACTAACTCTGAATACGATAGAGAGCAGAACGAGATCAGGAATCTTGAACTCTGCCTCAACTCATACGAGACTCAGCTGAAGAACGCAAAGAACCAGACGAATCCCTACATCGAACTCTCGAAGGATAACGAGAAGAAGATCGAATCTGAAAGCGAGGAGCTGAAGAAGATATGTGACACTTACAAATATGCCAAGAAGTCGCAGGATGTCGTCGACCAGGAGAACCTGAAGAGATTCATAATCCACGATCTTGTCGGACTTCTCAACAACAAGATAAAGTTCTATCTTCACAAGCTCGGAGCGAACTACGACATTGTTTTCGACGACGACATGAAGTACGACTTCATAACACCAGTCAAGAGCGGAGTGGAGTTCAACAACTTCTCCCTCGGGGAAAGAGCGAGGATCTCGATTGCGACATGCTTCGCCTTCCGAGATTTCCTCTCCACGAGAAGCAGGATAACCTCAAACATCCTGATCCTTGACGAGTTCTTCGACAGTAACGTTGATCCTCTTGCAATCGAGAACACGATGGACATCTTGAAGACATTCGTCAGGAATACGAAGCAGAAGATATACGTTGTAAGCCATCGTCTCGAAGTAAGCGACGATTCCTTCAACCACATAATTCAGGTCGAAAAACGAAATAACGTTAGTAAAATTCGAAAATTAAGTTAAAATTAAAAAATAAGGAAACACAAATGAGTTCAGATATTCTAACATTCATGACGGGATTTGTAATCGGACTGGTGATTTGCTACTCCCTCTACTATTATATTGCAATTAAGATCCAAGAACACAATTGGAAGAAGTTCAAGGAACACATGAGAGATGCAAAAAACAATGTAATCCGAGACTCGGACGGCGAGGTCATCTGGCGGGAAGACATTGGCCTGTGTGGAAAAGCCACATACATCTGAGTTCAATCGTAGAATATTATCGTGTGAATTGGCTAAAGAGATTATTTTCAAGAAAGCATAAGAACATGGCGAAGAAATACGACATAGTAGTCAGCGAAGTTGACTCCAGTGGAGGAATGAAGCAACATAACGAGACTGGAGTTATGGCAGGATCGACACAGGAGCTTGTCCAGCTGTATAAAATGTGTGGACAGCAGATCAAGATAATCCGGGAGTATCAAGACGACGAGTCGAAGAACTACGGAAAACAGAAGCTTCTTGATCCGAACAAGGTCCAGATGAACCTCGGATATGGAGGAACAGGACTCATGAAAGTCCCACCGGAAGTTCAGGCTGACATAGACAAGGCCGTTAACAACGCGAACATCGCCCAAATTCCGACGCTTGCAACTCCACCCGAACCAAAGGAGCGAGTAGAACAAGTCTACAGACCAACTCCAGTTCCGGCTGAAGTCCCGAAGGATCCGCCTAAGTACTTTTCAATCGGCGGCATAAAGTGCAAATTGGAGAATGGAAAGTTCTATCAGAAGCAGTGGATGAAGATTTCTGAGGAGGAGGCTTCTGAGATCAGACTCGTCTCGGATAAGAATAACAAGATATGTCCTACGACAAACAAGCACTTCGAAGTCCTGAAGTGGGTCTTGACTGAAGATTCTGAAAAATCAGACAATCCAACATCGGAAAACTGCAAGGAGCTTCTAAATGGCTAAGATCAAGTTCGTATTCGTAGGAAAAGACGACAATTTCTCGTTTACTAACGAGGATGCCTCAAAGTTCTATCAGGATCATCCTGAATACACAGACGACGTACAGTTTTACAGAATTCCAAACAATAGTGAAAATCTCACAAAGGTTTTCAACAATGAACTGAGGATCGAGAGAACCGACAAGATCAACGACTTCCTCGTTTTCTGTCATGCAGATGTCTCACTTGATTTCGACCATCTCATAAAGCACATGGTCGAATGTGAGAAGAAGTATGACATTATGGGACTCTGCGGATGCCAGAAGTTCTCGGTCTCGCAGTCTCCTCTGAACTGGTTTACCGGTTCAATCCCCAATCCACAACACAGGTGGGGATGTGTCACACACGGAGAAGATAGAAACAGTAAGTCGTTCTTTAGTCAGGACAGGAGCAACGTCACAGACGCACCAGTCGCATGTATTGACGGACTTTGTATAATCTTCGGACGAAAGCCACTTGAAACGGACATCGAATTCGACGAAAACTTGAGGTTCAACTGTTACGACACACAGATCTCACTTGACGCAATTCTGAACTACAAACTGAATCTCGGAGTTCTCGTTGAGGAATCGCTTGTTCATTACAGTATAGGAAGATCTATTCTCACGAAGGAGTTCCTTACAGAGGAGATAGAACTAAGGAAGAGGTTCAATCTCGAGATTCCGAAGAACTCTCCGATAGAGAGGCTTTTCAAGAAAAACGAATCAGAACCAAAATTGGTTTGATAAAAAGGCGGCCGAATTAGCCGCCTTCAATTTTTCAGTTCAACTAGCTTTCGGTTATTATTTTGAAGACAGCACCGTTCTATCTTGCTGTCTTTTTCGCCTGTTGCCACTTCGACTGGTTTTTTAGCCAGATCTTCATCGACCTGATATCCGACTCGTTAACAGGCTTTGCGGTCTCGCTCGACTGCTTCACCTCGATCCAAACCTTCTGTGGGCCGTCCTTCGTCTTTACTACAGCCACGAAGTCGATGTAATAGTTCCTGAGCCTCTCCGGCTTCGAGGATTTGTCGATGTACTTTATTGAAAATTTTTCGTAGCTCCAAGTTATTACGTTTGGGCTACGGTCGAGGAACATCATCATTTTCCTCTCGAGATTCGACTTGAATATGGGATCGTACTATCCCTGGAACTTCTCCCTGTGCAAGACCTTGTATCTTCCAGTCTTCGCGTTTCCATACTTTCCTCTCTGGTATGGATTCTTGTTCACCCTTATCATTTCAAATACCCTTTTCTCATCAACCACATCTTCATGATTATCGGATCGACTATGCATGAATCTACATATCTATCGTTCTTGAATATGTTTACGTTATTATGAGACAATATATAGTCGTTAACGTCTTTCTCCTTCGTATCGTCCGAGAACCACTTGAAGAACTTAAAGTTGTTTCCACTCTTCCTGTCGGAGAGAACCTTCGCCATCGATTCGAGTCCTGCCTTGTCGTTGTCGTACGAATAGACAAGCTCCATCTTCGGGAATCTCTTCTTTATGATTTGGTACTGGTTCTCTGTGAGATATCTTCCTCCGACGGCTATGGAGTTCGGAAGGAAGAGACTGTCATAAACTCCCTCCGTTATGATGATGTAGTTCTTCGAGAGGTCTATGTTGTCAAGACCGAATATCATCTTGTCCATGCTCTTCGGGAAAATGTACTTCATACCCATCTTGTTGTGCTTCTCGAAGTCGTTAAGCTGGAAATAGCACTCGTATCCGTTCAGCTTCCACGGAATGAGGATGTATTCGTCACCATTCTTCGAGAAATACGAATAGAACTGGTCTTTCAGGAAAGGGGCGTCAAATATCTTCCTGTTGGAGAGATATGCCTTTGCATTATCAGAAAGTGGCTTTTTCCATTCCGGCTTCACCACGTTCTTCAGGTCGAACAGAAGATTGTCCTTCTTGTCCTTTGACGAGGGCGCGATTGCATAGCGGAAATGCTTTCCGTCATACATCATCTTCATGTACTCGTTCCTGAGAGACGTGTAGTCCTCCCCGGAGAGATGTTCAAGGAGCTTCATCCCCGTAAGAGATGCGTCGCAGTTGAAGCAATGGTACGAAGCCGTCTTGAGATAGTAGTACCCCCTCTTCTTCATAACATTCTTCTTCGAGTCTCCGCACAGCGGACAGCGACAGTTGATCTTGTCTCCAGTCCTTATGCTGTTCTTCGGGAGATAGTCTATTACCTTGTCGTTAACCCAGTCTCTGAATTCAACTGAAATCATTTTCACATCCTAAAGAGTTCTTCGAGGTCAGATTTCTTGTCATCATTGTCCTCGTTCCTGTTTGGTTTCAGGTTTTTGAAAGTCTCGTTTATGAGTTCTTTGCTTTCGTCTGAGATACTTTCGCTTGATACGTTGATACCTATTGCGTTGAAGAAATTTGGTTTTATTTTCTTGATTACAAACTCCGCCACATCGTTTTTAACAAGATCCCATGTTCTCAGGTGACCCGTCCTGTGACAAGACAGCTTCTTCAGAAGGTCTTTCGAAACTGTTTTATACTCAGCAAACTTCCTTGTTGAGAGAAGAGCGACAAAGTACGGATTTGACGTACACCGATAAGTCTTTCGCTCACCCTTGCTGTTTGTATACTCTATCTGAAGAATAGAATGTTTCAAGATGTAGTCCAGACGAGACTTCTCATTCATTTCGGACACCTTTATCAGTTTCTTCCATAGATCAACAACCTCTTGTGAGTTGCTAATCATTTTCTTCACAAGAGGGTTCCGGCTCTTCTCGAGACTTTCAACTACTTCTCTGTAGTCCATCACTTCACCATTAGGAACACGTAGATGCTGATATTAAAGAACGTATCGTTCTTTCCGGACTTCTGAACCTTTGAGATCAGGACTGGACGCTCTTTCGCGAGCTGGACATTGATCTCCTCAGAAGGAAGCATGTTAAGGATGTTAAGTCTGTCGAAGTTCAGAATGACCTTGCGGTCGTCCATGACACCGGAGGTGATGAGACCGAGTTCAAGGGTTACTGAGTTTTCGAGATCGTTTCCTTCGTTTCCGATTGTTGCGAAGATCACATTGTTCTCCATCTCCGAATCCGTTGAAACATAGATTCTTGCAGTATTCGAATCCGTGGTGACGAACGAATGGCTGTTGATCGAGCGGATGATCCCGGAGTTCGTGGTGAACTCGATCTGTGGAGAAAGCTCTGTGTGGACCTTGTTTCCGATGAAGTTTGCGATGTTCGCCTCTTCGACAGTCGCGATCTTCGTCTTGAACTTCTTCGACTCGAACCGGATAAAAGGATGGTCGAAATAGAGTTTTACTGAATTCGTTACATCTTCTTTATAAATTCCGGAGAGAGTCGTCATGATCTTGAGCAGCATTCCGAGGTTTCCTACACAGAAGGACAGCTCCTTGTCCGAGACAATCGAGTTTGACGTCAGTTCACACTTCGAGAAGTCGTTTTTGGCATAAACTGTCAGTCCGCAGTCGTTTACTGTGAATTTCGCTCCGTCAGACATCTTTGAAAGAGACTTCACGATCTCCGAAAACAGCTCGAAGTTATTGATTTTTATATTTTCTTTTGACATGATAGTGATTTGCTCCATTTCTATTATACGAGCCGGAAGCCGTAATTAAGATGGATAGAAGGTCATTGTAATGGAAGTCCAGTCTTGGAACAAGGAACTAGTTTTAGCAAACGCACAGTTCAAGCGTCTTTTTAGCAACATTTCCATCGAAAAGGATGGAAAGAGGACGAAGTTTCTATGCGTTCTCGGAAACCGATCCAGAATATTCAAGCATCTCGAGAACCCCGAGAAGAACTCCATGTACAAGCTCCCGATGATCATCATCCAGAGGACCGGCATAACGAAGAATAACGACCGTCTTGCGAACGTAAACAATGAAGTAAAGTACGCCACTCATTCTTCAAGGCTCGACTACAACCTCTACACGCCAGTCCCGATTGACATAACATACGAAGTCACGATAATCTCGAAGTACCAGGAGCACATCGACAGGGCAATTTCGAATTTCATTCCGTTCTTCAACAAGGATCTCTACGTCAGGTGCCAGCATCCGAAGTTCGATGGTCTTTTCTTCACAAATCAGGTGGTCATGGAGGACGGAATATAGGAGGAGCATCCGGACGAGATAGATCCTTCGGCGGACGATATAGTACAAGCCACCTGTACATTCACCTTCAAAACCTACATGTTCTGTGGAAACAAGAAGGCGGTTGCATCGCAGAAGACGATAATCCAGACGCATGTCGAGGAAAAGACATATACAGAGAAATATGCTGGACTTTCTGCATGCACATACAAGCTGACGGAAGAAGACAAGAAGAACATCGATAAGTTCCTAAGCATGGATCTTTCGGTAACTCTCTCGCAGTATGTCGAGATGGAAGTTTCGAACACCGTGTCCGAAGTCGTTTCGGTTGAACTCAGTGTGGATGAGATATCCGGATTCGTCCCTCAGATAAATCAGCTCTATGTCGGATTCTATCCTGTTCCGCTTCTTTCCCAGTACATTCCTCATATCACATGGGTGGATTCTCTCGGAAGAGACGTCATCTCCGTAAATGGAACCACTTCCGCAGTCTGGTATCCGTATGTGGACTCCTTCAACTGGGAGTTTCAGACCACTGTTCTGTCGGACTATTAATCCGTAGAATACTATTTGATCATGTCAATTGCAAAGCTACACCCTCTTCAGAAGAGTGTTATCGTGGGTCCTGACATCCCGAAGGAAGTTCATCTTAGGACGCCAGGGAAAGATCCAAACATCTTCCCCATGGCGAAATATGTTTTTATATCTAAGACGTTTGAAAGCACAAGGTCGTACAAGGTGTGGGGGATACCGAGAAGGACAAAAGTCTACGGAGTCGGGGTCCTGACGGACAAGAACGAATACTATTTCAGCGAGCTTCACACAAGACATACAGAGCTTACGTGCTTCAACCGAGATATGTTCCAGAGGACCTTGACCTCGAAATACAGGTTTAGTGAAAATACGAGGGTTCAGGTGACGGACAACATAACAGAGAAAGATCCGATTTTCGCCTTCGTCCAGATAGTCGGCTCCGCCGTCGGATATCATGTCAAAAAGACGAACTTCGTCCAGATGACACGAGTTCTGAACAACGTATTCCACCTTGTGAAGAATGTCCAGAAGAGGACATATTCAACCAGGACATGGCATTCAAAGGCGATATTGAAGAGGCTCATAGAAACTAAGAGGTTCGACTTCATAACAGATCCGAACTGGTATGAAAAACTTTCAACCAAGGCCGAGAACGCAAAGAATGCATTTCTGATATGTGCAATAGGCATGCTATATCTTCATAACAAAGACTGTGCGAAACAGTATCTTGAGGCAGTAAAACGTCATAGAGCACAGAGAAAAATTGAAGAATTGAAAAAAGCTGGAGAAAAACAGCAATAACCTCAGAAATACGTTAATTAGAACCTCGTGACTTTTCGAACCGTCACGAGGTTTTGTGTTGTATAATACTAATATTCCAAAGAGGAAACATCATGAAATTAAGCGACACACTAAAGAGCATCCGCAAGTCAACTGGCGCATAGAACATAGAAGAATCCCCATTTGCAGAAGTCAAGGACTATCTTGACACGGGGTCATATGCAATCAACAGGGTAATGACGGGAGACATTCATCGCGGATTCCCTGCAGGCAGGATTTCAACACTCTTCGGATTATCACAGTCCGGAAAGTCTCTTGTTGCAGCAATGACGGTGATCAACGCGCTAAAGAACGACAAGATCGACATTTGCTACATCTTCGACTCCGAGGGAGGTTCACTCGTGGACACCTTCCGCAAGGCTGGCGTAGATATGACGAAGATCATGCACGTTCCCGTTGCGAGCGTTGAAGACTGCGGAGTCAAGATGTTGAAAACATATGACATGCTTGTTCAGGCACACACTGAATATGTCAACGACCCTTCAAACAACGACGACGTAAGGGCACTCTGCATTCTCGACTCCTACGGTGCATTGAAGTCTGAGAAGATGATAACAGACGCAGTCAAGAAAGACCAGATGGTTCAGGACATGGGTCTTACTGCAAAATTGAAGAACAATCTCATCAACGTTCTTATGATGAAGACGGTTCTTTCGAACGCAACACTTCTCGTCATGAACCACGAGTATCAAGATCCTTCTGCGATGTTCGCCTCAAAGATCCACAACATGGCCGGTGGCAAGGGAATCGAATACGCATCACATGTCATTCTCCAGTGTGAGAAGCTCATGGTCAAGACTGGAGACACCGAACTCCTGACGGGACTCGAGTCAGACAAGGATACAAACGGTTTCTATAAGGGTAATAAGATGAAGTTCTTCGTCACGAAGAATAGGAACTGCAAGCCATGCTTCCAGGCCACCGTCTACATCGACTTCAACACCGGAATCTCGAAGTACGACGGTCTAATCGAAGACGCAGTCCAGTACGGATTCCTCGAAGAGGTTCGTGGAGGGTACATCTGCAAGTCATATTCGGATAAGAGGATAACATACAAGGAGCTTGTTTCAAATGACGAAATTTGGAATACGTTCATCGAGGACTTCAACAAGAAATCGAAGGATGTTATGTCTTATTCAAACAACACTTCTCGTGAACTCGACAAAATCGAGGAGTCAATTGGAGGCTGATCATGAAGAGAAAGCGTTCACTTGCCCCGATAACGGATGACAAAGCTGCTGAGAACGAAACTCAGCAGCTTGAAATCGAGACTGACGTTATAACGGAGGATTCAAGCATAGATTCGTATCTTTCGAAGTCATCAAGTCCTTCTGTCGATTATTCCGAGAAAGATGCTGAGATAGAGGTCTTGAATGAAAAGATCGAATCTTTGGAGAAGGAGAAGAAAGAGCTTTTCGACGATAACAAGCTTCTCCTTGACAAAATTGAGGAGATGAAAAAAGAAACCGAGAATGTAGAGACGAAGAAACTTCTCGAAGAGATCTCCAAGATGAAGGATGAAATGGAAAATCTGAAAACCCGCAAAGATTCGCTTCTTTTGAAGAATTCTGAACTGGAATTTGAAGTTACAAGACTTACATCAACTCTCCAAAATATTCAATCGAAGAAAGATGATCAGCTTCACACATATACGAACAAGGGATATTCTGGTCGCGGAGGGTATGTTCCGGCCAAAAATGGATATCAGGACTGGACATAAGTCCGTATACTTCTCTTAAAGAGACATAAGCTAACCAAATAATGGAATTCGATTATACATACGAAGTAATTGAGAAGATCCTCCTCAAGAGGGCGTTAACTGATAAGAAGTATCTTAATATAATGTCGAGTGTATTTGATTCGCGATGGTTTGATAAAAACCATAATAATGCGGTTATCATGAACCTCGCCATAAAGTACTACAAGAAGTATAACTCGGTTCCAGAAAATAAGGTTCTGAGTGCACTTATCAAGCGATATTCGGAAGTTCATCCAGATTGCAATCTGAACGATGTTAACAACAGTTTAATTGCAATTAATTCGTTTGACATGTGTGTCACTGACGAATGTGCGAATAGAAATATTAAGAAATATATTGACGAAAAAGCAATATATTATCTCATGTCGGACAATGTTCAAGAGGCGTTGTCTACTGGTGATGTTGGAAAGATTCTAAGCAATTTTGAAAAAATCCAAAAGATTTCATATCAAGACGATGATCTTGGCATGGATTACTTCAATAAGTTTGATATGGACAAGCACTGGGATTATATCAAAAACCCAGAAGCTAAACTTTCCACAGGATGGGATGGTCTTGATCACATCACACACGGGGGATTTCTGAAAGATGGCCGAATGCTTGCATTATTTGTAGGTCAGGCTGGTCTTGGTAAATCGTTATTCCTTGCGAATATCGCAGTCAATTTCGTAAAACAAAACAAGTCAGTTGTTGTTATTTCTCTTGAAATGTCTCAAGATGTTTACGCACAGAGATTTGACTCGGTGATTTCTGAGGATAATATCAACGGACTTCAAAGAACTGCGGAGTCCTCGAGAAGTAAAATCGAAAAGTTTTATAAGGAACATCCAGAGGCGAACCTCGTCATCAAGGAATATCCTCCGAAATCTGTAAAAGTGATTGACATCGAGTCCTATCTTGAGAAGCTAAAAGAAAACGGCAAGAAAATCGACGTTATCGTAATCGATTACTTGAATCTTGTTCTTCCGAATAGCAAGATAGACAACATGTATCAGTCAATTCTTGCTGTTGCAGAACAGCTTCGTGGTCTTTCATACAAGTTCAACGCACCAGTCATCTCCGCGACACAGGCGAACCGTTCTGGTATCAACAACGAGCAGATTGATCTTCAGAACATCTCAGAATCAAACGGTCAGGCGGCTACGGCAGACTTCATCGGAATGCTTTATTCTATGCCGGAAGACAGAGCACACGGAATCATCAATATGAGGATTGCGAAGAACAGGTTCGGTGCTCCAGGTGGAGTAGTTCCATTTAAGCTCGACAAGTCAAGTCTCAAACTCGAAGATCAGATGTTCACCAACGATGACGAGAATGAAGACTCAGAGGCAAGTAGAATAATTTCAAACATCCCAAACCTCTCTTCTGAGGTTGCAAATCTCTAAGGAAACAATATGGACTCAGGACAAGATTATGATTTCAGTTCAGATGATATGAACTCATTTTTCTATACCAACGACAGATAGTTGGTTAGAATGGACGACAAGTTTATACTCGCAAAAGTTACGGAAAAATATCCAGACTTTATATAGACTACAAACGAAAATCTTTTAAAGTAGGTTATAATCGTAATAGTAAGCGACACAAAGTTGATAGAAGATCTCGAAAAGAAGTATGATATTAGTCCGTCGTTGTTAATCAGAACAATATATAGGCACTATGAATATGTTTTTAATAAGTGCTTTGTAACGAAGATCTAGAAGACTATAAGCCATAAGAGATATGCAAGAC
Source organism: Sphaerochaetaceae bacterium (assembly GCA_963626615.1). Taxonomy (GTDB): domain Bacteria; phylum Spirochaetota; class Spirochaetia; order Sphaerochaetales; family Sphaerochaetaceae; genus Ornithospirochaeta. The sequence continues at coordinate 3,658 of CAVFYD010000022.1, read as the reverse complement.
GAGAGGCAAACAGAAGAAGAGGGAAGGTGCACACCTGAACTGCTTGCAAGATACTTCCGGTACTTCAAGCAGTTCCAGAAGGCCGGTTGTGTCCATGTTCCTCTTGACAGGGTACAGTCGAAGTCATATTACCTACAATACAAGAAGTATTTCAACAAGCTCTCGGAGGTCTGCAAGAAATACCGCATAGATCCGGAGAGATACATAAAGTACTGCGTCCTTACGAGGGTCGCGAACGAGGCGGACGACCTTCTTGACGTCCATGCGTTCATGGACTACGCAGACCACCTCAAGATAACGGAGCAGTATAGAAAGATCTACGACCATTATATGAAGTCGGCTGAATACGTGGCCGAGGAATGCATCAAGAGGAACATGACCCCGGGGGAGTTCCTCAAGGATCTTGTCGTCACGAAGAAGCTCGCCTACGAATTCATGTGCGGAAACCTTTCGATGTACTATCTTGCGTCCATAAAGGGGATAGACAAGATTTGCCAGTATCTTGACCAGAACAGCAGGGACGAACTGAGTATAATACTTGATGTTCAGGAAAAGCTCAACCAGGACGTCCAGGAGGTCTTCATAAAATACAAGAACCGAAGGGTGTCTCCGCTGGGACTTTCAGAAGAAATAATGAAAAACAAGAAAAACAACTAAACCAAAAACAAGGAAACAAATCAAATGTGTACATTCTGTCAGACATCGGATCTTCCTTCTCATGAGAAGGGCGCTAACAGGAACACGAACAAGTTCATCAGCATGTTCCTCAAGCCGAACAAGGAGAACGAGCAGTACCGCTTCCGCCTCCTGTTCTACCGTCAGGAGCGCAAGAACGACCGCAAGGACGCATACATCGTCCAGAAGGTTCACGACCACTGGGGTGTCTCCGCGAAGGGCACGAAGATCGTGGACGACGTCGTGGTCTGCCCGGGAACGAGCTATGTCCACTATGACGACGAGAAGTTCGTCACCAATCCTAAGACGGGAAAGAAGGAGCTTAACTGCCCAATCTGCGCGAAGTTTCGCGAGAACATGGCGGCATACATGAACTCGGGCAAGACGGACAAGATCAGCTCCCACAAGGCTTACCAGCTGAAGTCGAAGGAGCGTCTGTGTGCGCCTGTCTACGTCATCTCCGATCCGAACAACGAGAAGAACAACGGGCAGTTCAAGGTTCTGATCCTCACGAATCCTGACGACATCAAGCTCTTCCAGAAGACCGTTGACGACGAGAAGACGAAGGCTTATCTCGCCGCGAAGAACGGAAACGGCTACGAGGTGTTCAACGGCGGCAATGCAGTCGATCTCTACATCCGAGTAGAGACCGTTCCAGAAGTCCGAAATCAGGGCAAGCCCAACGAGACCGTCTCCAACGTCCGCAAGATCACGCAGATCGCATTCGGTCGCAAGACGCAGCCGATTTCCGCGATCAACAAGGATGCCATTGACGGATTCGAGTTTGACGATCAGTTCTACTTCTCCAACACGAAGGCTGAGCTTGAGGCGTTCTACAAGAAGCATTATGGCCAGAACGACATCACGCCGGACGAGGAAGATGTGTTCGGAAGCAACCCATCGGTGACCGTCGAGCATCCGAAGGTCGAGCCTGTGGTTGAGAACACAAGTGCGAACACAAGCGAGGTCAAGGTCTCGATTGACGAGCTTGACGATCTTGTCGCAAAGGCTTCTGAGGAACCTGTCGAAAGTCCAGTCGCAAGTGTTGAAACCCCGACAGCAAGCGAGCCTTCTGGAGAATCGGAGGACGGGATGTCCCCAGAGATGTCCCAGATGTTCGCAGAACTCGACATCTGACGACAAATACAGGCGACGCAAAAACAAAGCGTCGCCTGTAATTAGTTTTTGTCGAAGAAGCCAGGAAAGTATCCGGCATTCGGAGACAAACAAAAAACAATCAATAGTCAGCAAAAATGCGACTAGAGGAGTGATAGAAATGCTAAGGTTATTCAATGACGTGGATAACATGTTCAGGTAGATTGACGCGATGCTCAACTACCCACTATCAACAGACACAGTGAAGACGAAGGGATTGCGCGGACTGATTCGCAAACCGCACAATCTCATAACGGTCAAGGACGACAAGGGAAATACTACCGGGTTCAGCCTTGAAACGGTCTACACGCCGTTCAAGAAGGATGACGTGAGCGTGTCGGTCGAGAACAATGTTCTCACAGTGAAGTGCGGCAAGGAAAACAAGATCAAGGACGAAGACATGGACTACTGCGGCGTTTCGTACCAGTCCTACGAGTTCTCGGTTCCCCTTGCAGACACAGTTGACACCACGAAGATCACGGCGAAGGCAGAAGACGGAATGCTTCGTATTGACATGCCAATCAAGGAGAAGATCCCCGAGAACGGCAAGCTTCAGATCGAAGTAAAGTGAACTCTATCACACCTTGAAAGGTGTGATCTTCTCACTTCCTCGTCCAGGCTTGCAGCCGTTCAGCAGAATGCTGTCGACTATAGAGGTCTTGAACTCCGTGAGCGTGACTTCCCGATGTTCCGTCGGTACTAAGTTGTTGTTTTTGAAGACTAGGTCTTTGATTGCGAGCATGTTCTTCGCTGAATGCACGTCCCGGTCTTCAGTGTAGCCGCATGAACAGGAATAAGTCCTGTCGGCAAGACTGACAGCATTCTTCTTCCCACATTGTGGACACCACTTGGTAGTAGGAATCCACTTGTCCAAGACTACAGTCTATGGCAAAGCTTTCAGCTTTGCCTTGACCAGTCCCAAGCAGCTGTGCTGGACTTGCTTGCCGAACAAGCCTTTGTGCCAGCTAGCTATCTGCTCGTCTTGCATGCAGATGCAAGAATATTGCCTGAGCTTGCTGACTATCTTGTTTGCTTTGTCTTCTTTTCTTTGCGAGAGCTTCTGGTACTCTCGCTGGATCAGCTTGACTGTCTTGTGTCTGTTGTTTGATCCCTTGGCTCTGCGAGACATCTCTCTTTGCAGTCTCCTGAGCCGATCACTTTCTCCAACCTGCACATCAAGCTTCTCACCTTCTGAAGTCGTTATTGACGTCTTGATTCCGAAGTCAAGACCGATTTCCTTTCCATTCTTTTTCTATTCTTTGAAATTCTCTTTGTTGATGAAAGCAGTCACCTTCAAATAATAGCCATCCGGCTTCTTGACCAAGTTTGCATTCGCAAGCTCGTCTGCGTTCTGAAGCTAGCCGCCAGTCCTCAACAGCATGTAGCCAGAGACACCCTAGACCTTGACTTTGTTGCAGGACTTGAACTTGTATGTGTTCCCGTACTGCTTCAATGGAATGCACGTGAAGTCGGCTTTGAACTACAAGCTTCCGTGCGTCTGATGACCGGCCTTGATCAGCGAGACGATCGTCCTCTCGTTCGAGATCATCCTCGTCATGATAGCTTGCTTCTCCTATGAACTGAGGACTTGGAGCTTCGACATGACCTCCTGACCATCCTTGTCGAAGTGTTTGACTTCTTTGATGTGAGAAGTGTTGACGTCCTTCAGCATCACGCCATGCCTGTGCATGGAAAGGACATGGTTGTAGAACCATTTGCCTTCGACGAAGAGCATCTTCAGCTCTTCTCGCTGACGAGCGTTCAGTCTCTTCTCGACGATCTTGCATTCATAGCACCTGACGACCTGGTTCTGGCGCTTCAGGCCAGT
>CAVFYD010000021.1:8334-29490 GCA_963626615.1 Sphaerochaetaceae bacterium | reverse complement strand
TCCTCCTTGTCGGCATCAGCTATGACAAGAAGACGAAGAAGCACGAGTGCATAATCGAGAAGCTCTGACACTGATATTTCATATCATCTCTTATCCATGTAGCCCGAATCCTATAGAGCATGTGAATTCTGATGACTTTGCTCTAAGACTTAGAGAAAGCACCACGTCATGCACAGGCCAGAAACCCTGCATGCGCTGTCTTCTCCGTCCATAAATCTTTTTTGAGCTTCGCTTTACTGGTGGAAGCGCACCAGCTTTTTCAGTCCCCCGGACATCCAAAGAGGAGAAAAAGTAACCAGACATCGCTGACACATCTGCACTGTACTGCAGTTTGAGATATAGGGCAACTCGGGAGAATGGCTATCATGCAGAATCCTTCTCTTCCGCTGATACATGAAAACCAGAAGCCACCCCTATCTTATCCTTTTGTATTTTCTACCCCCTTTATCTGTCCGTTATCTTCAATGAGGCTGCTGTCCGTCAGCATCTTCAGAAGTTCTTTGGTTCTTGAAGGTTTCAGATCCAGAATTTCAGAGATTGTCGTCATCGGATACCATTTCTCATCATTCATGAAATCAAGAATGGCCGTAATATGTTTTCTGCTTTATTTCGTCTTTGCATTAATTTTCTCAGCTTCGAAACTTTTTCTGCTTCCCTCTCGGTCTGAATGGTAAATTAACAGGATTTACCGCCGCTTTTCCGGCGGTATTTTCGTCCGTATCCTGAAAACTCCTGCACACTCCGTCTTTCTTCTCGGCTATAATCTTTTCAGGGAGAGAGAACATGAAAAAGAGTTGCATTATCATACTTGTGTCACTGCTTGTCGTCCTTACGTCGTGCACAACCATAAAGAACGAGATAATAAGGCAGAAGCTCGGAGTCTCGAGAGCGGAGCTGAGGGAGCTCAGGATAACGGCAGATCCGGATGTCGTCCTCTCCGACGGCTCGGCACTGATGGTGTGGGCAATGAACGAATACGCCAATGCAGACGGCACATACGGGATGCCGACTGACTATCCCCTGAAGGGAGACAGGAAGGTCGAAACCGTCACTCTCTCCTCCTCCACCCTCTGGATATCATATCCGAAGAACTACAACGGAGAGGATATCCTTCCTGTAATCTTCTTCACCCACGGCGGTGCATACACGTCATCCGACTACAAGACCTATCAGTCGCTTCTCGGAGAATTCTCAGACAGAACGAACTCGATTGTATTCTGCGTCGACTACCGTCTCGCACCTCAGTACAAGTTCCCCGCAGCCGTCAACGACGTATGGGAAGCATACACGTTCCTCCTCGATCACGGGAGCGAATACAACGCAGATTCCGGGCGCACCGTTCTCATGGGAGACAGTGCGGGCGGCAACTTCGCCGCAGGACTTGCAATCAGGGCAAAGGAAGAGAATGTGACAGAGCCTGTCGGCGTCGTTCTCTTCTTCCCCTCTCTCTGTGTGTACCCGGTACTGCTTCCGTCTCACATACTCTTCGGAGGATTCGACGGCAGAAAGACCATGATCAGCCGTAAGGTGATGCAGGTGACATTCCAGAGCTATCTCGAGAACATAGAGGACGGACTCAAGCCGTACGCTTCTCCCCTTCTCATGCTTCAGGGAGCACTCGACACACTCGATATCCCGAACATCTACTCGGAGTGCGGAGTAGAGACCGGCAAAGAGGGAAAATACGTGCTGCCCGACCATCTCATAATAGTTGCCGAAGCTGATTCTCTCAGGGATGAGGGAGTTTCATACCACGCGGCACTGACGAGTCTCGGAACAGACTCGACACTCTCGGTGTACAAGGGAGCCGTACACGGCTTCCTGCAGCTCTACGAGCTTCTCGATGACGGGATGAAGGGAATAAAGGAGGCCTCGGCCTTCATCATAAGTCACACTTCAGAAGCCAGTCCCTTATAACCGAATCGGAGGGACCGAAGTCGAGAGCCGACAGTTCCTCCTTCGTCACCCATCTTATGTCGTCGTGGACGGAGAGATTGACAGAGGCTGTATCTGAAAGAGCGAAGACACGATAGCAGTGGAGAGTATAGTGGGTGCCGTTGTTGACGAACTCCGTGTCGAGAAGGAAGTCTCCGACATCGACCATGAGTCCCACTTCCTCCATCCATTCACGCTTGAGCGTCTCGGGGAGAGTCTCGCCGTAGCGGTTCTTCCCGCCGATGAACTCCCACTTTCTCGAAAGCGGGCCGCCCTCCTTACGCTGGGCAACAAGATATAATCCCCTATCATCAGTCAGGACACCGGCAGTCGTATCTCTCTCTGTCACGCTCACCTCCGCTATATGAGGACAAAGGAAGGAAGAAGGAAGTGAAGAACGGCAAGGAAAAGAGATATGTATCCCAGTACAATCTTTCTCTCGCCTCTCTTCGTATCAAGATAATCGCTTTTCTCGCTCTTCTCCTTTCTCTTTATCATCAGGAAGAAATATATTGTGTTATAAAGCACCATAAGGGCGACAATCAAGTCCCCGAGTATCACAGGGCCCGGGCTCAGGGGAAAGAGGATGAGAATAAGGAACGTCACAAGGCCACAGGCGGAGAAAGCGTAGAGTTTCTTCCTGTCCTTCTCAAGTGCATCCGTGAATCGCAGCATGAACGAGAGTTCCACCCTGTACCTGCCCTGGAAGTAAATGAGGGAGGAGAGAAGAAGATAGAATACACTTAAAAAGTAGCCCTGGATCATCTCAGTCTCCCTATCGTTCTTATGAGGTCCTCGGCGCTGTAGAAACCTTCTTCTTCATGTGCCTTTCTTCCGCTTCTCTGATGAAGTAGCACTCCGTTGATGGCCGCAGAAAGAAGATCGTCCCCGGATGCGAGGAATGCCCCGATGACACCGGAGAGCACATCGCCAGAGCCTGCAACACCGAGAGAGGGATTTGCGCCGTCCGCTATGTACACTCCTTCCCCGTCAGATATGATTACAGTCACACCCTTGAGAACAACAATGCATTCCAAAGTAAACGCAACCTTCCTTACAGTATCAATAAGATTATCGTCATCAATCGAAAGAAGCGATAGCAGCCGTCTGAATTCCCCGAGGTGCGGTGTAATTACAGCACGCCAGCCGCACCTGAATCCGGAGAGGAGCTTTATGCCGTCGGCATCAACGACATACTTTCTTCCGCTTTTGTTAATCCTTTCAAGAATTTCCCTTGAGCCTTCATCCCAGCCCGGTCCCGCAACGAAGCTGTCAAAGTGCGAGAAGTCGCACGTCTCATCCGCCAACATGACTGAAGGATATGACGAAAGAAGAGCCTCTCTTACGGCAGTGGACGAAAGCACGCTCACCTTCCCCGCTCCAGCGTGGAATGCACTCAAGGCCGACATTATCGCAGCCCCGGGATAGCGGTCGCTTCCGGCAGCTATGCACACATGTCCCCGGGTGTTCTTGTAGCCGTCAGCACTGAAGTGCGGAGGATTGTAATCATCATCGGAGAGAAGGAATGTTTTTCCGTCACCCTCAATTCTGGAAGGGGGGAATCCCGGATTGAAAAGAGTGATCTTTCCGCAGTATGCCCTGTTCTGAGGAAGATACATCTCCTCTTTCTGACACATGAATGTAATCGTATAGTCAGCCTCAACAAGGAATGCGGAGGGACAGTCAAGAGAAATCACAGCTGCGCGGGATGAGTTTATCCTGTCAACAAGGGCCCGGGTTCTTTCGTCAAGCGGAAGACGGCACTTCACCCCGAAGAGGCCGTCGACTATCACATCACTGTCGACAAAATCAGATACGAAGATTGACGGGGCAATGGCCTTCCGCCGCCCTTCATTCTCTTCGTTGCCGTTATCGAAATGACAGTAGACAGCAACAGAAGAGGCAACGGGCAGAACAAGCGGAACAAGCGCAAGCGCATCGCTTCCGTTGTTGCCCTTCCCCGCAACGAAGAGAACCCTCCTTCCTCTGAATATTTCCCTGTAGCACTCAAATGCCCCGAGTGCCGCGTTCGATACGAGAGAGTGCTCGTCCAGGCCGCAGGATGCAATGAGGGATTTATCGAGTGAGGAAGCCTGAGAGAGGGTAAGGAGAGGTAACATGGAAGAAGTTTAAACCTTCATTGTGTTTTTGTCTTGAAAATTTCCCTTTCTTGGGCTAAATTCCAGCTGTCTAGGGGTGGCGTAATGCCTGAGAGATACCCTCGAACCTGATCCGGACAATGCCGGCGTAGGGAACGACAGCCTATTTCTTTTACATAAACCCGTCAGACAGAAACTTTTTATGGAGGCTTTAAATGAAAAAGCTTATTTCTGTCGCAGCAGCACTCTTATGTGTGCTCTCTCTTTTCAGCCAGGCTGTAAAGGAGGAATCAAATGAAAGCGCAGGGACACTCACAGTCTATGCCTATGACACCTTCTGCGGTGAATGGGGAAGCGAGGGAACCGTTATCCCGGCATTCGAGGAGAAAACCGGAATAAAGGTGAACGTCGTATCATGCGGAACGACATCGGAGATGATCAACAAGCTTCTCATGGAGGGAGAGAACACTCCCTGTGATGTCATACTCGGAGTATCTGACGACGAAGCGGAGAGAGTCTTGGCCATGCTTACCCCGTTCGACACTCCCCTTCTCGACGGAATCGACGAGAGGCTCAAGTTCGACAGCGAAAAGAGGCTTCTCCCCTTCGACTGGGGAACATTCGCATTCGTATTCGACACGGAGAGCGGACTCGAGGAACCCTCGTCACTCTGGGACCTCACGAAGGATGAGTATAAGGGAAAGGTGATTCTCATCGACCCCAGAACAAGCGTCGTGGGACTGGGACTTCTGCTATGGACTTACAATGCACTCGGAGACGAGTACCTCACATGGTGGGAGAAGATGGAGGAGAATGCACTCGTAATCGCATCGGGCTGGTCTTCGGCCTACGGTCTCTTCACCGAGGGTGAAGCCCCGATAGTGATAAGCTACACAACAAGCCCCGTCTACCATGTGATGAACGAGAACACGACGCGCTATAAGGCCCTTCTCTTCAAAGAAGGCCACGAGGCCACAATCGAGGGCGTGGGAATCGTGAAGACCACAGAGCACAGAGAGGAAGCTGAAGCATTCATCTCCTTCATTCTCTCGGATGCGCAGGAGACACTCGCAGTCACGAACTCGATGTACCCCGCAGTGTCATCAACAGAGCTGCCCGATGCATATCAGTATGCCCCGGTACCGGAAAAGTTCTACGCTTCCGGTGTCCTCGACACGTCATCTCTTCTTGCATCATGGTCCGCTTTGATAGCAAAATAAAACCATGGTACGGAAAAACAGATTCTATCTACTGCTCTCGCTGCCGCCGCTTCTGGTGACACTTCTCATATTTGTTTTTCCGCTTGTACTTGTAACACTCAAAATCGGCGGAGGAACGGAAACCTTCCTGGAGACGCTGAAGAGCCCGTACACCTGGTCGCTCTTCCTCTTCACGTTCCTCCAGGCTGCTCTCTCCGCCGTAATATCGGCAGGCCTCGCGCTGCCATTCAGTTCGTTCTTCTCGAAGTACAGATTCCCGGGACGGCGCCTTACACTGGCCCTCGCCGACACGGCATTCGTTCTTCCGTCAATCATCGTCGTGCTGGGCTTTGTAATCTGGTACGGTAACAACGGACTGCTCAATACCCTTCTCTCGAAACTGACGGACGGGAGAGTACAGCTCAGCGTGCTCTACTCCTACAGGGCCGTAATACTTGCACACGTCTATCTGAACTTTCCGCTCTCGTTCTCCCTCCTCACAGAGGGCATGACGGCATCAGGAGACAGGGAGGAGACAGCAGCCTCCTTCCTCGGCGCCTCACCGCTTCGTATCTTCTTCACGGTAACACTTCCGAAGATCCGGGGAAGCGTGTATCAGACACTACTTCTCGTATTCCTTTTCTGCTTCCCCTCATTCCTGATAGTGATGACACTCGGAGGAAGTCCGAAATACTACACAGTCGAAGCCGAGATATACCGCAGGGCATATATGGACGGAGACCTCTCCTCATCCTCTTCTCTTGCACTCGTATCATTTCTGATAATGGCCGTGATACTCCTTCTCACAGGAATCGGACGGAAGGAGAAGAAGATACAGAAAGCACGGCGTACACTCAGAAAGGCAAAGGGCGGGAAGAAGGCCATCGCCTTCCTTCTCGAGTTTCTTGTCGCACTCTTCATGCTGCCCCCACTTCTCTCGATAGTATACAGGGCATTCTTCACGAAGGACGGGAATTTCACCCTCAAAGCCTGGGAGAAACTCTTCAACAGCGGAGACACGACAGCACTCAGTGCAGTCATCGTTTCCGTTCTCACAGCACTTGTCGCATCGCTTACGGCAACAGCGATGGCGACAGCAATCGCCGTATCATCAGTGAGAAGGAAGAGAAAGTTCACGGCGCTTCTTACGTCCCTTCCGCTTGCGATAGGCTCCGTTACTCTCGGACTCGGGTTCTCATACCTCTCGTCACTCTTCTACGCGGGAGGAAGAATATTCTCCGTTCTCCTCACGCTTCTTGCGCACATAACAGTCGTACTCCCCTTTGCGATAAGATCAATCCTTCCGGGAGCCGGAAAGCTCAGCGAGAAGCTGCTCTACTCCTCGCTCTCCCTTTCCCCCTCCTACTGGAGGAACTACCGTAAGGTTGAGGTTCCGCTCCTCAGGAGCTGCAGACGGAAGGCCTTCGGCTTCTCGTTTGCACTCTCCTTGGGAGAGACAAACGCAACGATGGCACTGGGCCTGGGGAACATCACGACCCTTCCGATACTGATTTACAGGAAGATTCAGCACTATGACTATCAGGGAGCATCGGCGCTTTGCCTCATACTCCTCGCAATAAGTCTCATCATATTCGCATTCTCTGAAAGAGGAGGAGAGAAACGTGTCATATCTTGAAGCGAAGGACATAAGAAAGGAATATAGGGAATTCACACTCGAGTGTTCGCTCTCTGTCGAGAAGGGAGAGCTAGTCTGCCTCCTCGGCCCCTCGGGGAGCGGCAAGTCCACACTGCTCTCCCTCCTCAGCGGAGTGGAGACGCCATCAGGCGGCTCCGTCTTCCTCAACGGAGAAGATATAACGTCCCTTCCCGTCGGGAAGAGAGGAATAGGCTTTGTCTTCCAGGACTACGCGCTCTTCAACTCCATGAATACGGAGAAGAACATCCAGTACGGGATGAAGACGAAGAAGAGAGACGAGAGAAAGGAGCTGACAAAACGCCTCCTTATAAGCGTCGGCCTTGAGGGCTACGGAAAGAGGAAGGTCGAAACCCTCAGCGGCGGGGAAGCGCAGAGAGTCGCGCTCGTGAGAGCACTTGCATCTGAACCGCAGATACTCTTTCTCGACGAGCCGCTATCGTCGCTCGACGCACCGCTGAGAAAGAAGCTCAGGGGTACGATACGCTCCCTCCACGACAGACTCGGAACAACGATGCTCTACGTCACGCATGACAGGGAGGAGGCATTCGCAATCGCCGACAGGATAATAATCATGAAGGACGGACACATAGAGAGTTCAGGAACCCCCGAAGAGGTCTACAAGCACCCCAGGACGCTCTTTTCTGCATACTTCACGGGGGACGGCACATCCCTCCCGTCATCCCTTCTCTACGGAGAGGGAGCGTCAGGCACGCTCTTCTTCCGTCCTGAAGCCGTCACGATAAGCGAAGAGCCTCTCAATACGGGAGTATATCCCAATCATGTGATATTCAACGAATGCAGGGTTGAATCCATCGAGTACAAGGGCGAAGGCTATATGATAGGCCTCACGTTCCGCGGTAACCCGATTATCGTATTCTCCCCACTCAAACCAAAGAAGAGGGAGATTTCGATAATGCTCCTGAAGGACAGCCTCATCAGACTTTAGCCCTGCCCCGAATCTCACACAGAACCACCTTTTCAACATTTTCTTCAGATGATATAAATAACATGCTATAGCAAAAAGGCCTGGCCGCGGATGCGGGGGCCGACGGTAACGGCATGGACAATTCGTTCGCCAAGACAGGAAGGGCTTGCTCTTCTTGTTTTTTTAATGCCGGAAGACGGAAGTTTCCCTTCAAAATATCCATAAAAGGATGAATTTACATCAAGAGAGCAGAAAAGTTTGACAAAATCCCGAAAAAAAGTGTTTAGATAATAGGAGATAAAGAATATGAAAAGATTGACTGTCCTGTTACTGACACTTATGATTCTGATGCCATTAGGAGCAAAGTATTCCCCATCGTTTACGTTATCAGGGGGGATAGAAAGCCTAGATTTCAGATATCAGAGTATGAGGACGAGAGTAGACGTATCACTCCTGTCCTACAGGATTGATAAAGTCACCATCTCTCTTCCTCTCACGATATCACACGTGTCGGAGTCGACGTCGACGAAAAGCCTGCTCAGTCCCGAACACTACAAGAACGGAGTGGGACTGGAGGTACTCCTCTCGAACGAGAGAATCGGGGGAAGTCTTGCCGTCTATTACGGCTACGAGCATTTCACGGATGAAAATGCAATGATGAGATACATCGAAGTGGAGCTTACACCCGAGGTCATACTCGAGAAGCATATAGCCGTTGTGCTGCCTCTCTCCTATACATACACACCTGAGGGAAACGAGTACTCGCTTTCCCTCGGAGTAAGGATAGGAGGTGAACTATGAAGACATTTCTCCTGATACTCTCCCTCATACTCCTTCTCTTACCTTCCTGTTCTCCCGATACCACCATCTCCGACAGGGATATCTACCTCATATCAGTAGCGGATGATTTCAAGGGAGGAACAGAGCTCAAGACAGTAGTGAGCGATCAGGCAGCACTCATAAGTCAGATAGAAACAATAGGTAACGTACATGTATACTCATTTGTCAGTCAGCACGGAAAGAGATACATGTCAGTACCGACAGATACAAATCCGGAGAAGACACCACTCTTCAAACCTGTTGACAGCTCATGCAATGAGCTCTCCTCCCCCTCCGACACATCATTCGATCACTTTGAATATGTACCGTCATCAGCAGAGACGGAAGTAGACTGGACAATGGATACCGTATTCGAGGAAATCGGAAAGATACACTCGGGAGAGAATGACCTCATAATATTCACATACTCCGGACACGGAGACACGAACGGAGCACTTGCGACAAACTACGGCAGCAGCGGCAAATACAGACTGACGAACAAGGAGGAGATAATCTCCAAATTCTCATCACTCTCGGGAAACAAGATTTTCTTCCTTGATTCCTGCTACTCGGGAAATTTCATACCCGACAGCACACTCAACACAACAGATACATTCACGACAAAGGATGATCGTTACGAAGGAGAAGATTGCCTCAAAGGGATACAGAACAGCACACTCACGAAAACAGAGGACACACAGCCCTCTCTCTGGATAATGGCATCAGCCGGACGAAAGCAGAAGGCCAGCGACTCACTCAATGCGTCAGACTCGGCATTCCAGGAACACTACGGCGCATTCTCCTATTACCTTCTGAAAGCCCTCGGCTACAATATGGAAAAAAACGAAAGGGAGGCAAAATCATCCTCCCTCACATTCTACTCCATATACTCATACATCATGTCCGTCTTCCCCTCATACGAGCTTAAGATCCAGACTCCCCGCACGTCTCTCAAAAGGCTGGATATAAGACTGAGATAAGAACGGGCTGCCATTACGACAGCCCCGAACCCAAAAGAAGTACAAATCAATTAGCATCTACTATAGTAGCTTTGATATAACCGACAAACTGTTCGTCCACACCCCATTCCGCATGAGTCTGATCTGTCTTTGTGCCACCATCATAGACGTACGACGCAGGATTAATCTTCATCGTTATCGTAAGAGGCGACTGATAAAGCATGGAGCCGTTCGCAGTCTCTTCCGGATTGAACTCGAAGGACCTGTTAGTCTCACTCTGTTTCGTAAGCCTTGCGTCCGAAGTAGTGAAAGTCAGTGACTTAATAACCTTCCCGCTTTCGTCAGTTGCCGTAACATCGAAGTTGATTCCGCTTTCTTCTCCGTTCTTTGCACTCCAGAGCATGAATGTGGACTTGTCTTCTCCTTCTTCGAATGACTCGCTTCCGACAAAAGTAAGCTTTATCTTCACATTGTTCGAACTCTGCTTGAGCCAGTGAAGGTAAACGGTATCTTCAACGGAACTCGTTGACGTATTCGAAGCAGAAATGATCGGAAAGATATGGATGGACACAGACTTATTCGGATTGCTGTCAGTCTCAGCCTTTGCAAACCATACCTGGTCAGTTCCGTTCTTGTTGAGCTTCAGCGTGAAGTTAAAGTCGTAATTATTGGACTCAGCACATGCAAACGATACGACTGTTATAAGAATAGTTAAAACAACAAGTAATCTTTTCATAATCAGCCCACCGTCGTTATCGTAAGGGTAAACGAACCCTCATATTCATTGCCCGCTGGAATATAGCTTGTTCCAGTATAACTGCTGGGATCAACAACTACGCTGAACTTCCAGGACCTGACCCTGGGCACCTTAAACGTACCGGATTCCAGATAAATCACAGTCCCCTCTGTGTCAGGAAGCGTTGCACTCGAAGTCGTCTGACCGGTAACGGAGCTGTTCACTGGCGTAACCGATCCCGTGTAAGCAAGTGTCTCCGGCCCAGAGGTACCGGTTATCCTTGTAAGTGTAGTGCCGCCAGAACTTATCTTCACCTGCAGCGGATTACTTACGAACGAAATGACATAGATATATGCCTCGTGAGTCTCCCACTTACCGGTATTGACATTAAACTCAAACCCTATGTTTTCGATAGTATCGGTCGGAACAATGGATGACGTGAGAGCCTTCTTCGTAACACCGATGTAGACACAGTTCGTAACAGTTGCAGAAAGTCTGAGTGTCTCCCCCTTAGTGTTATCGGCAAAAACCGGAACTATAAGCAGAAGCAACAACGCAATAACAAGAATCAACTTCCTCATGTGTTTTCCTCCAGCTTGAGCGTTACAGTGGCAATTACGCCGTTTTCGGGATATCTCGTGACAGATGCGTCGAAATCGAGTTTCGAATTACCATGATATACGGCAATTGCATCGGCAAATTTTGCAAGATCAACAGTTTTAGGCTCGTCCGGAGTTGCAGTCACACTGGTCGCACTTCCGGCAGAACCCGAAGTATCGAGAGATGACGATGTAATCGAATACGTATACGGAGTATATGTAACTTTGACAGTACATCCGAGACCTGGTGTCACAATCATCTTGAGCGTCTTGGCCTTGTTGAACGAACAGTACCAGTATGCATAGGTAGTTGCCGTATAGTTATAAGTTTCACCGCTGTATGCACCGCTGTGAGCCATCGTAATTGCATTGTTGTCTATCGTACCTTTATTAAGTCCGGCACTCGTAACCGATGTAGGAACATTGGAGAATCCAAAATCATAATAGAGAACGCCCTCGGCACTTCCCTCGAATGTGACCTTGAACGTAGTTGTCGTCGAATCACCCTTGCCTGTAGGCTTCCATTCCGTCGGATCAACAGTAGTTTCAACATTGCCGACCGTTGCAGAGAGCGCCGTCATCATAAGAAACATCAGGAAAATGAATAGTGTCTTTTTCATGTCGTCGTCTCCGCTTCCACCGTAAAACCGATTGTATATTTGGCGCCATATGCCTTATCCAGAAGGTCCTCAGTTACAACACTGTATTCAAGAGATGATGTTTCAGAAGAGCCTTTTGTGATTGTATGGATGACACTGCCGCTCGTAATCTGCTTGCTACCTGCAGATACTGTGAGCCCGAGTACATCCTGTGTCCATGAAAGCTTAAGGTTATATGCTGTTGCACTGTTGCTGACTATCCAGTAGACATAGAACTTTCCTGATGCCGTGAGTGAGGTAATATCGCCTGTGGGAGCCGGTTCACTGAGGGTAAGCGCAAGCTCGTTAATCGGGTTTAAACCTTCCTCGTCAGTAGAACTTCTATCGGAGAAGCCGACAAACATTCCGGTTGCGGTTCCCGCTTTGAGGAGCGTTTTAATCTGCGGTGCCGATGAAGAGTTCGCACTGTAACTGACGACAGTCGTTCCTCCACCTGTTGCTTCCGTTATCTCAGTATAGGACGTTCCCCCGGATGATTCCTTACCAGATGATGAGGATGAATCACCTCCAAGATTCTCGTCTGTGCCATATGCTGCAAGAGGAATCAGCGCTACGAAAATAATTATCAAAAATAATAAAATCTTCTTCATTATGTTGTCGTCAATGTCAGCGTCATTGTCCCCGTATATTCTTTCGTGCCCACTCCGTTGGTAATCGTGTATATTTCTGTAGTTGCACTGAAACTCCAGTTGCCATGGTAGAAAATACCTGTTGTCGGATTAAATGTATAGAAAGTATACCCGCTGTCCTTTCCGCCGACTGTATATGCTATTTTCTTTAAGCTGACAGTCGAATCGGTAGGAGTAAGATCCGTCCATGTGAGCGTGAACTTGTAACCGGTGTTGCTGAGTATGTACAGATAGAGCGAGAAGTTTGCCGTAGCCTTGTATTTCATTCCGCCCGACGTCGAACCGCTCGCATTCTCGTTGAATGTAAGCGTTCCGTTCTTGATATCAGAATCATTTGCATAGAAGCCATAGAAAAACAGTTCCTTCGGAATTGCTGTCGTACTCTGAGACTCCCTCAAGGCCTGCATGCTGTCGATTTGAAAATCAACGGAAAGAGAGCTTGTAGGAATCTCGGCGCCGCCACCTGTGTATGTCGTAACATCGGCAGCAGATACTGCAAACAATACAAAAACCATGAAACAAATGAAAGCAGTAATCTTCTTCATGATGCAGCCACCACCTTCATAGTAACATTTCCAGTATAAGTCAGGCCCTTCTTGGCATTCGTCATGTCAAGAGCAAGAATACACTTCAGGCTGCCGTTATAAACCTTGTCGTTCTTGATGGTCACAACAGCATTGTCTCCGGACACAAGTATCTTTGCTGCGTCCGTTCCGCTTCCGGCATCGATTTTCGATTCATCTTTCTGGACCGGGACAGAGTCCGTTGTTGTTGAACTCTTGAATGTCGGCGGTACCGTTATCACGATATTGGCATTCTTTGTGACCATGGCCTGGTAGACGACATAGAATGTCACGGCAGATGTCACATAAGAAACGGTAGTATTACCGGCAACCGTATCGAATCCGGCCGAGAATTCACTGTGCTTGTTGAGCGTAAAGAGTTTCTTTGTCCCCGAAATCTCAGTTCCGCTTGAATCTGATGCAAACTTCACAGTCAGGGTATCATCAGGGATAAGAAGGCTCAATACAGATGTATTGACTAATGACTGAGTTCCATCGGCAGCAAAAACAGCAGAAGTCATAAGGACAGTTAAAATGAAAATTAAACCAAGTTTCTTCATCTCTTCCTCCCTATGTTGTCGATTTGTACTCAACTTCAATAGTACTCTTGTAAGTACCATAGTTCTTGCTCTGGATACTTTCACTCGTGGCAAAATCCAGTTTGTATCTGCCGCTTGTCCTCACCAGTGCAGTCGTAATCTTAGCCGCTGTTTCGGATGTACCGTTTGAAGAGATTCCCTTCGGTTCAAAATCCGAGCCGGTATTGCCATCTTCCTTACTCAAACTGATACCATAATTGATGATGTTATCCGATCCGCTTCCACCATTCGCATTCTTAAGCGCGGAGCTCATCTTGAGAGAGATTGTGGCAGGACCGATTGAATAGAAATAAAGATATACTGTTCCTACACCGGTTGCAGAACTGTTGATGGCAAGCTTAACCTTATCAGATTCCCCGTATACAGTTCCGTCTGCCTTCTGAAGTTGAAGACCTCCAACATTTGACGGATTAACATTCACAATGACGTTCATCTTTGACGACAGAACATCATTGTCTCCGGCAAACACCGAGGCAGATATCAGAAAAATAAGCAGTGTTATCAATAATCTCTTCATCTCACATACCTTCCCCCTCCCTTACAGGGGAGAAGGAATTCAATATCATTTTACGCAGTTTCAACTGTAAACTTGATTTCAGATCTGTAGACAGCAGACTTCTTTGCCTCAAGATGCTGACCATCCTTCACGGCAAGAGTAATCTTCACTGCTGAAGCGTAAACAACAGTATAGGGAGCAGTTGCATCGCCTCTCAGGTTAGAAACAACTGTGCCGGACTTCTTTGTGGTACCATCCTCGGAGTCAAGCGTAACCAGTGTATTTGCTGCTGTAACCCAGGTTCCATCCGCAAAATCATTATAGCTGATACCACCCGTAATCGTTGCTGTGTACTGAATTGTATTAGGAGTCGTAGCATCACCAGTATCTGTATCATTCTGCTGTGTAAGAGGTCTTACAATCTCAGCCGTCAGCTTATAATTGTTTGCTCTCTTCATCGCACAGTCGTAGAAGAAATACATAGGTGTCTCCTGAGCGGTTGTAACCTCAGCCTTTGAGTCTTTTGTGGAGTAAGACGAAGTCATGATGAAATCGCCTGAAGCTGGCTGAAAAGTTCTAGCATATCCTTCCGAAATTGTAAAACCAACCACGAACTTCTCGACATCAAGATCAAGTTTGACCTTTGCTGTGTCAGAAAGCGGTGCACTTGTTCCTGATGTTGCAAAAACACCGGCAACAGCAAGAACCATAATCATTGTAAATAGTAATACTCTCTTCATTTCCTATACCTCCAATGTCAGAGTTATCTCACCTTTATATTCTCCCGCATTCGTTTCATTTCCAAGCGGGCAGGAAATCTTCAGGAGACTGGAACCGTATTCGGGTCTGCCGGACTCCCAATTATATATTACACAGGAAGAGGACTTTCCGGAAATAACTTTTTCCGTTGTCTCTCCCTTTATAACTTCAACCGTCATGGGAAGAGTCATCTTCCTCTCTTCCTCACTCATCATCTCCTCAAGCCTGTTCACCATATCTTCGGTGATGGTGAGCACAAGCTTTGCACTGGCTACACTGCTGAGGTTGATCTTCCAGTAGGCATAGACCTCATCAATGTTCACCAGCCTTGATGTATCATCCATCAGGATAATCTCTCCGAGAGGAGACACATCATCCGACATCGAATTGACAGGATTCGAAGAATAACCGAAGCTCTCGATGTCACCCAGCACGAACTTTATCTTCGCTGTAGCCGAATCCTTTTCAACCGCAAAGAGGAAGACAGGTATCAGTAATATAATAAGAATTAGAGATATTGTCCTAATCTTCATATTTAATCAACCATTCCCCCCATTAAACAGTAGTCAATCCGATATTAATCTCTGAATAATATTCTCCGGGCAAAACGTCAATACCCAGCTCCCAGTCAAAGTCAATCGAAGCAAGTTTTTCGCCTCTTCTCGGTCCCATCGGGCTTACCGTGAAGGAAAGAGCATTGACTCCTATTTCCGTCACTTCAATCCCTTCAGCAAGTATCGCCGGGATATTGAGCCTGACATTGAGAGGAATCGCAGCACCCGATTCGTCGCTCTTTGCCCAGGCATAAGATGAGAATACAGTGACAACTCCCTTGTAGTCAGTACTCTGGTTACCATAGTATAGAAGCCCGATACTGAAGTTACCTGCATCCGCCAGTTCAGAAATCGATATCTCACCGTCATTCTCGATAAGCGCTTCGCTGTCAGTCGAGAGCTCGATTTCGAAGACAAGTCTGTCGAGTGCAACGGCATCCTTCGGCTTTTCGATTCCGTGGTCCTCGGCAACGACAGCCTTTACAACAAGAGTCTTGTTAGACTCCCCTGTCTGTGCTTCCTCAGCCAACAGCCACATCGGGATAAGCATCATCAGTATTGTAAATAGTATTATTCTTTTCCTCATGTTCTATCCCCTTCCTATTTATACGACATTACATGGACATACACAGTAGCAGTGTAACGTCCTTCAAGCATCGTGATTACATTATCATCAAGTTCGAGTTCCATCGATCCGGAATAGCTGAAGTAGGATCTGTTACCAGCCTTCATGTATTCTTTATACAGATTCGGAATTATGTACTCGGTTGACGTCAGCGTCTGCGTTGCCTTTACTCTGGCACCTGCACTTCCAGAACCTGTCGAAATATCAGACGGAGCAAGACTCGTATCAAAATACGTGGTTCCGTCAAAAGTGATGGACGAACTGGTGTTCTCATAGGACGTAACCTTAATCTTAAAACCGACACTGTTGAGTGCAGTCTTCGCATCGCTGGCTGAAAGGTCATCCTTTACAAGAGCGAACTTCTCAGCGTTCTTGTCTTCGGGATTGGCAGAAGATGAAAGGAAAATCGCATTATTCTGAGTAGTAGAAGTTATACCAGAACCAAGCATCATCGTGTAATACATGCTTCCGAGGGAAATCGTCTGTCCGAGTTTGCTCTTTATATCAATGTTATAAGCATCACTGTTAAGAACAATACTCATTGAGACCGTACCGGTTTTCGATGAAGTTGATTTATTTGACTCATAGAAACCACCGAACGGAAGAGTTACCGTCTTTTCAAGCGCTGTGCCGTAATCCGAACTTTCCGGCTCATATTTAACGTTGAATGTAACGATGGCGCTGTAATCGGAAAGAACGCTGAGAGGATAGATTATTCCGTCCTTAGTACACTCGTTCGTATCATAATCGACAGTACCAGGAAGACGAATACAGACGTCAAAGTGAATCTGGGCATTGCCAGAGGAAGTGTCTGTCTTATCAATATCCACGGTAAAAGTAGGTTCTGATTCAGAAATCTTGTGGCCCTGGCTTCCCGTAGCATTCCAGGAATCAAATAAAGTTATTTCAAATGGTCTTTTATAGTTTGGATTTGACTGACTCTGTAAGTAGAAGCCGTTTGCACAGGTAACTGTAACCGTTATCTTACCCTTCATTGTTACGGACGTGCCGCTGTTCAAAAACATTATGATTCCGAGCATTTCGGTATCTGTATAATTGACGTTGCTTTCTCCCTTACCTTGAGGAGTATTTCTCTCCCATGTTCCGCTTGTATCAGAATGGTAATAGTTTGAACCGACAGGAATACCCGAAATACCATCGTAAGGGACGATGATAAGGGAAGTTGGCGCAGCTGCAAAAACAGTTGAAATAATGATGAGTGCAAAAAGTGAAAGTGTAGCTATTTTCTTCATCTCTTATTTCTCCGTTGTTACAGTTACGGTTACCGTAGCCGTGTAGTTTCCTGAGGGCACTGTCTCAGGGTCGTTCTTGATTCTGTCCGATGCGGCAGATGTGAACATGAAGTAGACAGAGCCGTCAACAGATCCGATTGTGCCGGGTTTCGCTGTATCATCGGAAGACATGAGCTCGACAGTATATACACCACCAACTGCCGTCGACGTTGTTTCTCCGGCGCCAACTTTGGAAGAAGTAACAATTCCGGAACCTGTGTTGATAGTGAAGAAACCTGTCGAAGTCTGCTGCTTGTTGTTCTGGATGTAACCGAAGCTGTACTTGAATTTCATGATGTAGTCGAGTTCAGCTTTGCCCTGCGTTCCTGCGCCAAGGTATTTTCCGGTACTGTCGGTGTATGTTCCTTCACTCGTAAGCTTTGTCGGTGTGATTTCGAGTTTGAAATCAGTGTTCGAAACCATTGACCAGTATGATATCTCACGGCCGTCTTCCATTATGTTGTACTGCACAAGTTCGCTCTCGATATCGAACGGCATACCTGTTGCAAACGAAGAGGACTGCGTCGGAATCTTGGTGAATGTGACCTTTACAACTGAGCCGTAGACCCCCTGCAGGGTAAATGCTCTGTTCACAGCTTCAGACCATGATGCGGAGAAGAGTGAAACAGATAAGAATAGAATAAGAAATATTGTCAGTATCTTTTTCATGTTTCCGTCCTCCTTTATGATACCGTCATGGTTACGGTAATCGGAGCCATGTAAACACCGTTGTCGGCATTGTCGTATCCCGAGTAAGAAGAAGTGCTTGTACTGAGGAGTATCATGGCAACCATTGCCTCTATATCCCATGTATTCGTCGTTATCTTGCTCGAGCCGTCTTTTGCCGTTGTGTTGCCGACAACCTTCCATGAGAAATCGAATGACGCAGACGTACTTCCATAGGCAATCTGGCCGATGGATGAGGGAGTCGAAACACTTGCAATTGTCTCTGTATCACCGTTCTTTCCGGTTGCACTCTGTGTTCTGTTACCGAAGTAGAGTCTGTAATCCTGGAACCAGTACTGTGCTGCAATGTATTTGCTTTCGTCTCTCTCGCCTTCACCATCAGAACCGTATGAAGCGAGTGACTGAATCTTGATGTTCACCTTGAATGTTCCCGTATAGTTACCGCCGACATGGAACGAGAAGATAGCCTTGTTTCCGATGTTGTCAGTAGACACAGGATTGGAAGTGAGGAAAGAGCCGAGGAACTTATTCACATAGTTCGACATGTCGACATACTGATTCTTCGTGAGGACATCAAGAGACCCCGTAAGAGCATCAATGAGTCTCACATCGTAAATCGGGTTGCCGTCAGATTGCTTCTTGTAGGCTTTTACTTCGAGCGTTGCCGTACTTTCATCTGCGAAAACAGAGAAGACGCTGAGGATGAGAATCAGGGTAAGGAGGAGGATCCTTTTCATTGTCATACCTCCCCGTAGAGCTCTGCCCAGAACTCGTCTGCACTTATTTCTCTTTCGTTCATTGTCTCTATTACTCCATAGTAGACTTCCGGTGCTGAGAGAGAGGAAGTCTCTTTCTCCGTCACCATCGTGACGAGATTCGGATCAAGATCATCTGTAACCGTTACGATATACAGATACCATCTGTTGTCGGCTCTGACATCAAAGCCGTATGTTCCTGCCTTGAGGTCGGAGAGGATGTATATACCGTTGCTGTCGGTGAATGCATACTCTTCTGTCGCCTCGAGCGTTACTGTGCCGTTCTTGTCCATGTCCACTCTGTAGAGCGGAGAGGATCCGTTACGCCAGATGTAGTCTCCGACGCTGACTGTGCCGCTGAGCGTGTATGTCGATTCGCCTTCAAGTGTGATGACATAGCCTCTTGTCTTCGTATCGGGAATGAAGATGTCGAACGAATTACCGGAGGAGAAACCTTTCTCGTTCTGCGAATATATCGAGATATTCTGTGCGCCCGAGGAGGAGAGTCCCCTGTAGAGGATGTTGCCGACATATGCAGAAGGCACCGTGCTCTCACTCGATCCTGCTGTTGCGACGCTTACAGTATTTCCTCTGAGTGCTCCCTTCTGCCTGATGAGGAGGAAGGACGACGGAATCGAGGAAGCGAAGGAGAAGAGTCCGTTAGCGAAGACTGAGCTGAAGCCCATGCTTCCCGAAAGGCTTATGCTATCGAATGCGCCCGAGGACGAGAGAGATGCACTGTAGGAGAAGAGCGACGTCGAGGAGGAGAAGTCTAGGCCGTAGCTGTACTGCCTCCAGTCCGTCACATCGCTTGTCCTGATTCTTCCTGAGAGACCGAAGTTGTTCTTCGAGTAGGAAGCAGAGAGCGATGTATCCTTTCCGCTTGTAGATGCGCTTGTCGAAACACTGCCGATTCTCATCGATGCGCTTATTCTTCCCGAGTATGTCCACCTTCCGCTTCCGTTACCGGAGAATGTCGAAGACACGCTGATGCTTATCTTTCCGAGAGAGAACGAGAGCGATGGTGTCACCATCCATGTCGATGTATTCCAGGAATACGGCAGGAGTGTTCCCGATGCTCCGACTGACCAGCTGAAGATTCCGACTGCTCCGCTGAGCGAGAGTGACGGAGAAACGGTGTAACCGTTCTCTGCACTGAGGTTCGCCTTGTTGTAGGAAGCAGAGAGCGTGAGCCCTCTCACAAAGCCCTGGGAAGATATCGTGAACTGTTCGGAGAGTCTGACATACAGGGACGACGACGTCGAGTAGCTGTAGTTGACATTTGCCTTCAGTGTTCCAAGCGCGTTGAGGTTCGTGAATTCTCCGCTTACCTTATATGAGAAGACTCCCCTCTTTCCCTTGACTGCAACCTGAACGTTACCGCTGAGACTCTCAAGGATTCCGAGGTTTGCATATGCTGATGCCGAGAAGTCGGAGATGTCATACCTGAGCTTCTTACCCGAGATGAACGGAAGATCAACCTGACCGGAAAGTCTCTCGCTGCTGTTCTCGACCTTCTGGCGCGAGAATGCGAATGCCGCGCCCCAGTAGACTTCACCCGGCTGCAGGAGTGACGAAGAGTACTTGATAGTGAATGTCTCAACCTTCTCCTCGCTTCCGTCGAGCGGTGTTATGACAACCTTGATCTCGTTCGAGCCCGAATAGAGGACGAAGTCCTCAAGGATATATCTGCCGGCACGGAGTGACTTGCGGTAGATTTCCCTTTCCTCGTTGTAGACGACAACGTTGCTGTCCTTCTCCACGAGGATTTCCTTCTGGTCATCCCTCTTCTTGGTTGTGGATGAACCGTATGAAGAGGACTTGTCTATTCTTATACCGATAGGAGTTCCTGTCGGTGAGAACGAATCTGATGATACGTTACCGAACCTCAGTCTCATCTCTGAGTCTTCGAAGTCCTTGTAGAAGCTGTAGCTTCCCCAGTTGAAGGCAATGTTCTTTCCGCTTCCGCTGAGTGACCAGCCGAATGAGCCGAAGACTTCCCAGAGACGCACGGAATTGCTCGATGAGAGCGAATAGCGGAGATTCGATAAGAATCCCTTGCCGCTGTTGATTGTCGTCGATGCCGAGAGCGAATACGACGAGATGACGTAGGCGTTGACGGGATTTATTGTGACGGCCCCGCTGATGGGTCGTGTGACGTTTCTGCTGCTGTTGCCCTTGATGCTGATTCTCGTGACAGGCATATCTGTCGAGGAGAGGTAGATGTAGCACTCGAAGAAGCTGGTGTCTGCCCATGTGTCGACGCCGACGGAGGAGAGATAGTCTATCGAATAGTATTCTTCAGTGCTGGAGAATATCCTGTCTATGCTCTCATCCTCGAGATAGAGCGAGATGTATGATTCGAGTTCGTATGCGCTGATGTAGACTTCACCCTCAAGTACCTCGACTTCGATATCTCCCTCGAGATAGTCGTTGATGTAGAGCGAGAAGTAGTAGATACCGTCCTCAAGATCGAGGTCTTCGTCGCTGAAGTAGAAGTCTGCCCACGGGTCTTCTTCCTCAAGAGGTTCTTCGACGATGTCGTAGAGATACTGGCTGACAGGCTTGAATGAAGGGGCAGACGGAACAAGTACCGCCACCGGTTCCTTC
>CAVFYD010000021.1:0-8094 GCA_963626615.1 Sphaerochaetaceae bacterium | reverse complement strand
TGAGCTGTCTCTTCTGCAGGAACTATGACAGCGACAGGCTCTGATGTGACGAATACAGGTGCTGAAGGCACTCTGACTGTCTCCGGCTCATCTGTGCCTTCTGCTGTTTCCGTAACCTCTGCTTCACTAGAAAGAGGCTCTGTGACGAATACAGGAGCAGCAGGAACACGTACTGTGCTCTCTTTCTCGATTTCGGTTTCCTCGACTGCAGGCTCTGCAACGAAGACAGGAGCCTCTGGAACTTCCACAAGTTCTGCTTTCGGAGACTGGGCAAATACCGGTGCTTTCGGAACACGGACGGCTGGTAGAGACGTGGAAGTTTCCTCACCGGACGGAACTGAGCCGTCGACGGTGACGGACGGGACTGAACCCTGACCTTCCTCCCCTTCGAGTGGAAGAGACGACAACTGTGATGATGGTGAAGAAGGAACAAGGGGGGAACTCTCCTCCACGGAGGATGATTCGTAACCGGTTGTTGAAGGCTCTGTACCTGTCACTCCATCCTGATGTGCAGCAACACTACCTGTCGGCTCTTCCACTCCCTCTACCTGAGGGGTGGCTGTTATGTATGACGGGTCATAGGTCTTCTCCACGCCCGTCAGGGAAAGAAGCATCAGAAGAGTGACGAAGACGGCCGCAAAGATGTTCAGCTTTCCGTTGACATCCTTTTCAACGACTGCGGCGACAAGTCTCACCGTGAGATAGACGGCAATGAGGCCGCCCATCAGAGTACTGATGATATTGTCACCGAACAGTAATTGTGATAACGGAACGCATACAAGTGCGCTTCCTGCGGCAATGGAGAGTACCTGGAGTACCCTCTTTGTCTTCCCCTTCATCCTGAAAGCCTCTTATTATCTATTCTTTGTCAGCTTGCAGAGTAAGTATAGTCGTAACTGATAGATACGTCGAAGTTCTTCTTGCCCTTGAGAGATTCCGGAACAGGAATGACGATCCTGAGCTTTCCTCCGCAGAGAAGGTTGCAGCCCTTGATGGAGCCCATCTCCTCGTCTGTCAGTTCATAGACTGTGTTTCCGCTCTTTACAGTGACGGAGAGGTCATTGAGAAGCTGGTGAACGCTTCCCTCGTTCTTGATTGTGATTTCAAGATTGCCGTCTTCGTTGATCTCGGCACTCTGACTTGTCTTCTCGACAATCTTCGTCGGAGCAACATAGGCTGATGTCGAATATACGAAGAGGAATGAGATCATCTGGCCTTCGCTCTGAGTCGATGCACCTGTGGAGTATGCAATCTGCTCAGCGATGATTCTGAATGACATTTCCTCTGTAGTTGTCTTGGGGCCGCGGTATCTGACTCTCACGAGCTGTGTCGACTGTCCCTTGATGACAACCTTCGACGGTGAAATGTTGAAGTAGGAGGAAGCATCCTCGTTGTTTTCGTTGCCGTCCTCGTCCATGACTCTCTTTTCTGCCTTGATTTCGATAGCTATCGGGCTGTCGGAATCATTGACGATTGTGTAGACCTTCTGCGAACCTGACCCCGAAGCGTCAAATGTGACGTTGAGCGGTGAGAACTGGTAAGCGGAAAGTGTGAACGAAAGCGCTGCGAGAAGCAGCATAACAAGCAGTATTCTCTTTTTTGCCATTATTTTACCCCTTATAATGTCAATAACAATGTAAACCATCGGACGCCTTCCATCCGAAAGTCACTGTGTCGTATATCATGGTTATCAGCTTTTGTATGTTGGAAAACGAACATTGTTAACTATTTCGGGGTAAAATACATGCTTTTCATATATTTCTTTCATTCAAAAAATATATAGCTCTGATGGAATTAGCGCACCGGATGATGCAGGACGCAAGGCTATGCCGTGTTAAAAAACGAACAGGATGCCAGGTTTTTAACTTCCAAGAACGTCAATAATCTCAAATTCTGTTGTTTTTCCAATTTTTATTTTGAAAAACACTTGCTTTATTTTGATTTTAATGTTTCGATTCTACGTGTTGGGGTTTGTAAAATTTATTTAACAGAGAGGGTAACCTATGGAGTACGACTACACATTACTGAGAGACATCAGCCTCTTCAGAGGAATGACGGATGAGGAGATCGCATCGTCCATTCCGCTTATCGACGGAAGGGTTCTGACGGCAAAGAAGGATGAGTTCATCATCAAGAACGGCGACGAATGCCGTTATATGGGTATAATAATAAAAGGTAAGGGAATGCTAATCCAGGACGACGTCTGGGGTCACAGGAACATCGTCGGCAACGTTCTTCCCGACGAGACGTTCAGCGAGCCTTTCTCCCTTTTCCGCATTCACGTGCCTCTTTCCGTTATCGCAACCGAGGAAACAGTCTACTTCTACTTCGATGCGACGAAGGTTGTCACCGACAATCCTCATAACGGCCATGTGCACATGCTTCTCACGAACAACTTCATCACTCTTCTCAACCGCAAGATAATGAGGCTCGTCGACAAGATCACACATACGACACAGCGTACGACAAGGGCGAAGATTCTCTCCTACCTCAACACCTGTGCATACGAGAACCAGAACCTGACGTTCACGATTCCGTTCAACCGTCAGCAGCTTGCAGACTATCTCGGAGTCGAGAGAGCCGCAATGACGGTCGTTCTCTCCGAACTCAAGGAAGAGGGCCTGATATCATTCCAGAAGAACACGTTCACTCTCATCAGGAACAATCTCTACTGATTCATTCCTGTTCTATGATAAGGACCCCGGCCGGGGTCCTTTCATTTTGCACTGTATCACACAAGATCCTTTCTGTTCTTTATTCGCTCTATCTCGTCCCTGAGGACGGCAGCCTTCTCGAATTCCAGTGATGCGGCATAGTCCCGCATCTGCTTCTCGAGGTCCTTTATGTACTTCTTCCTGTCCTTCTCGGAAAGGAGGTTGTAGGAAGATGAAAGTATCTTCGCGTCCTCCTTTGCTATCTCCTCGCTGTCTTTTATCTCGCGCTCGAGTATGTCCTCTATTTCCTTCTTTATGGTCCTGGGGGTTATGCCGTGCTCCTTATTGTAGGCCATCTGCACTTCACGGCGGTGATTTGTCTCCCTTATGGCCTCATCCATTGCCTCGCTGTGCTTATCCGCATACATTATAACCCTGCCGTCGGCATTTCTCGCGGCACGCCCTATCGTCTGGATAAGCGATGTAGCGGACCGCAAAAAGCCGATCTTGTCGGCATCGAGAATTGCCACGAGTGATACTTCCGGCAGATCCAGGCCCTCCCTCAGGAGGTTGATTCCGACAAGTACGTCGTACTTTCCCTTCCTCAGGTCCCTGAGGATGTCTACCCTCTCGATGGTGTCGACCTCGCTGTGGAGGTACTGCACCTTGAGGCCCAGGTTTGCAAGGTAGTTTGTCAGATCCTCGCTCATCTTCTTCGTGAGCGTCGTGACAAGTACCCTCTCCCCCTTCTCTATGGTCTTACGTATCTCGCCGTAGAGATCCTCCATCTGTCCCTCGGTGGGACGAACGGATATCTCTGGGTCGAGGAGTCCCGTGGGCCGGATGAGCTGCTCGACTATCTGCACGGACTCTGCCTTCTCCCTCTCTCCCGGAGTTGCCGATACGTAGATACGCTGTCCGACCTTGCTGTCGAACTCGTCGTACTTCATCGGTCTGTTGTCGAGTGCGGAGGGAAGACGGAAGCCGTATTCGACGAGGTTTGTCTTACGGGACCTGTCGCCTTCGTACATAGCCCCTATCTGCGGCAGTGTCACATGGCTCTCGTCTATGAATGTCACAAAGTCGTCGGGGAAGTAATCAAGAAGTACCGGTGGCCTCTCCCCCTCCCTGCGGCCTGTGAGCGGACGCGAATAGTTCTCGATACCCGAGCAGTAACCTATCTCCTGCAGCATCTCGAGGTCATACTCGACCCTGCTCTTTATCCTCTCGGCCTCCACGAACTTCCCGTTCGATATGAAGTACTCGTACCTTTCGTCCTTCTCCTTCTCTATATCCCTGATGGCCCTGTCTATCTGACTCTGGGGAAGAACGAACTGCTTTGCAGGGTAGAGTGTGACAGACTCCACGCTCTCCCTTTTCTCACCCGACACCGGGTCGAACCAGACTATTTCGGAAATGGTATCCCAATCGAGGATGATGCGGAACGCCGTCTCGAGGTACGCGGGATATATCTCGATGACGTCCCCGCGACTGCGGAAGCGCCCGCGCTCGAGTACATCGTCATTGCGCTCGTAGAGCATTCTCAACAGCTGATCGAAGACCACCTTTCTGTCGAACTCATCCCCGACCCTGAATGACCAGAGCATGTCCCTGAGGGACACAGGGTTACCCAGACCGTATATGCACGAGACAGTTGCAACAACAATCACGTCCCGTCTTTCCATCAGAGAGAAGGAGGCATGGAGTCTCAGGCGGTCTATCTCGTCGTTGATATCGACTTCCTTCTCTATGTAGAGGTCCTTACCGGGAACATATGCCTCAGGCTGGTAGAAATCGTATGTAGATACGAAATATGTGACGGCATTCTCGGGAAAGAAATTCTTGAACTCCCTGTAGAGCTGGGCCGAGAGAGTCTTGTTGTGTGAGAGGACCAGCGTCGGCTTCTGTATTTTCTCTATCAGCTTCGCCATCGTGAAGGTCTTACCCGAGCCCGTTACTCCCTTGAGTGTCTGAGCATGGTCGCCTTCGAGGTATCCGGAGTAGAGTTTTTCGACGGCGTCGCCCTGATCTCCTGCAAGATCGTACGGAGCATGGACGCGGAAGGGACGTTCGACGCCTGTTATGTAGTCAGGTATGATTATCTCAGAATCCACTGTGTGTTCTCCTCGGTCTGCTCGACGAGTTCTACGTTCCCGATCACCTTCTTCTGACCGCCGCGGATGATGGTGACAGAGACCTTGTCTCCCGCCTTCGTGTTGAAGAGGAATGCAAAGTAATCTGTGTATCCCGTAATCGGGGTGTCGTTGATTGCAACTATCACATCTCCCCCCAGATAGATGACGCTCTGGCCGTACTGGGCCTTCTCGTTTCCGCCCTTTATCCCCGCCCTGTCGGCCTTGCCGGACGGCACCACCTGGCTTACGAGGATTCCCTCGTCAACGACGAGATTGGAGTACGAGACTATCTGGGCATTGAGCTCGACGGAGAGGAAGTCCATCCAGCCCCTTGTAACCTTTCCGTTCTTTATGATTGATGATGCGACATCCATCACCGTTTCCACAGGAAGTGCAAACGAGATGCCCTCTGCGCTTCCCGTCGTCGTATATATAGAGGATATGAGGCCGATCATCTTCCCCGAAGAATCGAGAAGAGGACCGCCCGAGTTGCCCGGGTTAACGAGGGCATTGGTCTGTATCATATTGGGGATGACGGATGAGGATGTGGAAGTGCTGACCATCCTGTTCAGACCGGATATCGAGCCGTCGGTGAAGGACCAGGAATAACCGTAGGGGTTACCGATTGCGTAGACTATCTGTCCAACCGAGAGGTTCTCCGCCGAGCCGAAGTCCATCGGTTCGAGCCCCGTCCTCTCCACCTTGATCACAGCTATGTCGGTAAGGGAATCGTAACCGACGAGAGTCCCCTCCTCGCTCGTGTTGTCGGAGAATACGACAGTGAACGAGGTTCCAGTCCCTACGACGTGCTTGTTCGTCACGATATAGCCGTCGGAAGTGAGAATGACACCGCTTCCCTGCCCCGAATCACTGAGGGACGAATAGGCGTTTATCTCGACGACGCTGTCACGGCACTTACGGTAGACTGCGATGCGTCTTGCCTCTTCAGACGTATAGTTCCAGCTTCCGTTTCCGCTGTCATAGAGTTCGATGAGCTCATCACCGTAATATATCTGGTCCACGGGAATCCCTGCCATCTCGAAGAGGGCCTTCTCCCCCTTCGTGTTGACAACCTTCTCCATCGCCTTTCTCAGTTCCTCCTCATCCTTCTCTGATGTAAGGTAGCTTGTCCAGAGAGAGAGCCCGATGAGGATGGCGATGCCGCATATTGATACTATGATTATCGTAAGGATTTCTGTGAACGAAAAACGCTTCATGCATTAAGGATAATCAAGGAAAATCTTTTTGTGAACAGCACTCACACGTCAAATACAGCATGAAGGGCATCAGAGACATAGTCTATGGCGTCTCCAGAGTCCCCGGTGTCGTCCTTCCGGAATGCATTCTCTCATTTAAGGCCGAATCTTGCCACGGCTGCCTCCGCTTCCGTTGCTTCTGCCGCCCCCTCAGTCTGAGTTCTCCCCGTCTCAGCACTCATTGCCATGTTTTACTCTCGCTCCACCGTTCCCCGGCTTTCAGCACTTCTGTCCTCTTTCTCCTCTGCCATCCATACCTTCCGCCTTTTCCCCATGCCTTCGGCTTTCATGGCTTCCGGCTTCACACCGCTGCTGTTTTCAGAAGCCATTCTTTCTCTATGCCGTTCTTACGCTGAGGCCTTCCTTTCCACATTCTTTTTCATTTTCCCTGTTTTCGGCCTCCCCTGACTTCTATTCATCCGTTCTTCCGGCGCCGTCTTTTCTGATTCCTCCTTCTCTCTGCTTTCCAGAGCATCCCTCATTTCTGCCGGACCGGGCTCCTTTCAGCTGCCTTCATTCTCTCCGGCCCCGCTCTTCTTATCACCCGACACCTCTCAGCCACAGCAGATGTCTGTACAGCAGTCTCTCTTCTTCATCCCTGATGAGATACTTCCCCTCAGAGAGGCTGCAGTCATAAGAATTTCATATCCCCCTATATCAGACTCGGGCAGTTATCTGACTTTATCGGCATTTTTTGAAGATACATGAAGAAAAAGCTGACAAAAACCCGAAAAAAACTGTCTTAAGAAGTATAGGAGAACAAAATGTCGAAAAGAAAAAAATCAGAAAGCCGTGCATCCCCGGCAAAAAGGAAAATCAAGGACAGTATATTCACTGCACTCTGTTCGAAGCCTGAATATCTTAAGGAGGTATATCTATGCATCAGATGGGAAGATACTGATGTGAAAGAGAAAGATATTTCAATCGACACCATCAGCAACATCTTCTTCAACGGCAGCTACAATGACCTTGCCTTTACAGTAAGGAAAAGGGACATGTACCTATTGGAAGCACAGTCAACTCTCTGTGCAAACATGGAGTTCAGGATTGTCAATTACTACCTGACAATCATACAGAAGAAAATTCCATACTTTGCTACAAGGCAGTACAGCGCTGCTCCAATGAAGGACGTTCCCGTCCCTCACTTCTATGTTCTCTACACAGGGAACAGGAAGGCTCCGGAAAGCTACGAAACAGGACAGGACTTCTTCAGAAGTGACGACGCAGATTTAAGTGTAAGAGTGCGGGTGTTAACAAAAAACACAGTCACCGGTATACTGAGACAGTATTGTCTTTTCTGTGAGAATTTTGACTTGAACAGAGGAAAATATGGTTACACGGAGGATGCAGTATTCAAGACAGTTGAATACTGTATGGAACAGGATATTTTGAAAGAGTTCTTATCGGAGAACATGGCAGAGGTGAAAAGAATCATGTGCGAATCCAACGAACAGGAATTACTTAACAGAGAACAGGAATTAATTAACAGAGAACGGGAATTGATTAACAGAAAAATGAGAAGACTCTACACTGACGAGAAAAAGAAATGTGCAGAGGAACAGAAAAAGAACAAACAGTACAGGGAAAGGGCAGAAAGATTCAGAAAAGGAGCCAATCTTACCCCGGAGCAGAAGGAATTCTTCGAGAAGTGTTTCAGCTGATATTCTCATCTGATTGAGTGCAATTTAATGAGCCCGGACATGTTTCCGGGCCTTTCTTATTCCTGATTTTCAGACAGACTGTTCATCTGTATACATGGTAATCCTCATCTGCATCAGATATTATCTCTCTTAAGAGTTCCCATCTGGGAACATGTATATTCAGTAAGAAGCAGCAATTCTGATTTTCAATTGCATCACCATGCTTGAAGGGCTTCAAGTCTACGATTGTATTTAATCTGGCTTCATCGCAGAAAAGACGAATGTCTTTCTTCCCCTGCCTTCGGCATTAGGCATCAGGACAGCTGTCAGAGGCTGAATCCAGTCTCCACGTGCTGACGGCATGATATTCATGTGCCAAGCTCCGACATCTGACTGGCATTATCAGAAA